>JAYSUY010000896.1:0-3235 GCA_043718855.1 Saprospiraceae bacterium
GCAAGAACAAGCCACGCAAAGGCATGGAACTCACTTTCACGCAGAACAACACTTGGGAACAAGTGTCGGGCTTGCCAGAGTACCAGACTAAGTACGGTCAGGGCAGCAACCAGCTGTACAACGGTGGTTTCATCGGCAACTGGGGTGCTCCGTTCGCGGAGTATGTGGACGAACTGAATGGGCGCTATGGCACCTCCTACAGCAAGACCATCGATAAATACCCCGACGGTACGCCATACCCCGACGGGTATGTGAAGCACCCCTTGGTGGGCATCCCGTTCACCATTAACAACGGCTATAAGGACCTCTTCCCGCAGTTCTTGGATGCCAAGGGCCAGCCAGTGCCGGTGAAACACCAGCCTTACGATTTCCTCGGCGACTTCTTCGACACGGGCTTCCTGAACGAGTCGGCCCTGAGCATGAACACGGGCAACGAGAAGACCTCCATCAGCGCCACGCTCAGCCGCATGACCAACACGGGCATCATCCCAGAGTCGAAATCCGGCCGTACCAACATCTCGCTCGGCGGTCGCGCTGCGCTCGACAACGGCCTGACCATCAGTGGCAACGTGAACTATGTGAACACCACACAGTCCAACCCGCCAATGGGTGGCTCCATCTTTGGTGGCAACTTCGGTACTGCTGAAGGTTCCATTTTCACTCGTCTGTACTTCCTGCCGCGCAACTACAACCTGCTGGAGTATCCGTTTGAGAACCCAGTGAACGGCAACAACGCTTTCTACCGGGCACTTGACAACCCGCTTTGGCTGATCAAGAACAGTAAATATACCAGCGACGTAAACCGTGCTTATGGCAACTTGGCACTGAGCTACGACCTCACGAAGTGGCTCAACCTGGCGGCTCGTGGCGGCATGAACGTGTACACGGATGACCGTAAAAACACGACTCGCCCAGGTGGCGACTCTGACCCGAACGGCGAAGTGTGGCACGACAAGCTCAAAAACCAAGAGATTGACATGAACTACCTCGCCACAGTCCACACAGGCATCGGCGAGAACTTCAACCTGACCGTAGTAGGCGGCCTCAACCTGAACGAGCGCAAATACAGCCGCCTGTTCTCTCTGGGCGACGGCGTTATTTCTCCCGGCACCAACGTGCTGAACGGCACTACGTCGCTTATAGCTCAGGATTATTCAGAGATACAGCGCCTGTATGGCGTGTTTGGCGACATCCAATTGGCGTTCAAAGACTACTGGTTTGTGGGCCTGACGGGTCGCAACGACTGGGTTTCTACCCTCCCAGTGGATGACAACGCATTCTTTTATCCCAGCGTCAACACTGGTTTTGTGTTTACTGATGCATTCGGCATACGCTCCAACGTCTTGAGCTTTGGTAAAATCCGCGCGGCATGGTCGCAGGTGGGCAACCAAGCCGATGTATATCAGACGGCTACGAACTACAACATCATCACACCGTTCACTACCGCTGGTGGCACGGTGACGAATCAGGCCAGTTTGCGCAACCTGCTCGGCAACGCAACCCTGCGCAACGAGCTGACCACGGAGATCGAGTTTGGCACCGATCTGCGCTTCTTCCGCAACCGCTTGGGCATCGACTTTACTTGGTTCAAGCGCAACTCAACCGACCAGATCACACGCGCTGCACTGCCCGGTTCTTCTGGCTTTACACAGGGCATCGTAAACGCAGGCGAAATTCAGAACAAGGGCATCGAATTGGGCATCGACATCACGCCCTTCAAATCGGATCGCGGCTTCAACTGGAATACCAACATCAATTTCACGACCATCAAGACGGAAGTGTTGGACGCGGGAGAAGGCGACATCTTCATCGGAGGCTTCAACTCTGCACTGGGCGCACTGCACCGCACGGGCTTGCCTTACGGTCAAATCTATGGCACCGCTATTGCCAAGACCCCGGAAGGCGACCGATTGATAGACAAAACAACGGGCCTGACCATCATCACCTCTGAATCGGTGGTCATTGGCGACCCGAACCCAGACTTCATCTTGGGCTGGAACAATACTTTCACTTGGCGCGGCATCACGCTGAGCGCATTGGTGGACTGGAAACAAGGCGGTGATATGTACCTGACCACTGGCGGCTCGCTGCTCGCTCGTGGCCAGTTAAAAAGCACCGAAGACCGCGAACCGCTCCGCATCATCCCAGGCGTATACGGCAACGTAGGCACCGAAGAGGCTGTCCGCGACGAAAACGGCAACTACATCCGCAACACGGTGCCGATCACCACTTTCGACTACTACTTCGGCAACGGCTTCGGCCCTTATGGTGCTGACGAGACCAACGTGTACGACGCAACGGTGATCCGCCTCCGGGAGGTGTCGTTGGGCTATGCGCTGCCAAAATCTTGGTTGAAGAAAACCGCTATCGGCTCTGCCCGCGTCTCGGTGTCGGGCCGCAACCTGTGGTTCCGCGCGCCCAACTTCCCAGAAGGTCTCAACCAAGACCCAGAAGTGTTGGGTGAAACGGCTGAATCGAACGTGCAGGGCTTTGAGTACGGCTCGGCTCCTTCCACGCGCCGTATCGGGGTGAACTTCACCGTGACGTTCTAAATTCCTTTTCCACTGCCAACGCTTGGGTTTTCGGGAAAAACAAGGCCCGAAAACTCAAGTAACGGCTTCATTCAAAAACATCAACAGTTATGCAAATACTGAAAAAAATACTCGTTGTGGTATTGGTTTTGGCTTCTGGTTGGTTCGCTCCGTCGTGCAATAAGTTCGACCTTGACGTGAACACCGACCCGAACAACCCCGCCACCACCACGCCGCAGCTGCTGCTGACCAACATCGAGTTCAGCCTGATGGACGCTCTGGCGGGCGGCCTCAACGACACGCAGCACGGCTTCATGGGCCTGATGACCTTCTTCGATGACTTCAACGTGCCCGCTTCGCAGTGGAACGGCACTTGGAACACCTTCTACGCCAACGTGCTGAAGGACATCGAGGGGCTGATCGCCGCTGCCTCTGCCGATCCAGCAGTTGGTCGCGTCGAACACCCGCGCTACTTGGGCATCGCCCAATTGCTCAAAGCGTACAGCTACATGACGCTGGTGGATATGTTCGGTGATGTGCCATTCACCGAGGCCACTCAGGGCGATGCAACCACTGCGATCAAATACCCGAAGTTCGACAAGGATCAGGATGTGTACAACGCCTGCAAAAAGTTGATCAACGATGGTTTGACCAACTTGCAAAAAACCTCTGCCTTATCGGTGGACGGCGACATCATCTACGGG
>JAYSUY010000897.1:0-9107 GCA_043718855.1 Saprospiraceae bacterium
GGAGGGGCCGGGGGTGGGGTTGAAACAGGCGGCGCCTTCCTCCGCCTCGCCCTCGAATACCTCATTCCCAGCCTCGTCGTCCAGCCCGACCCCGATGCAGCGGAGAGCATCCGCTGGTTCGACCTCGATCAGCAGGGCAACGTGGTGGCCCACCCCGACTGCGCCCGATACCAGTTCGATGCCTTCGCGGTGGTGGAAAAAATCGTGCGCGACTGTGGTGGACGGGCCGGTTGGCTACACGTCAGCCCCAACCTGCAACGCGAGGTGTACCTGCAATTCGTGGCCGACACCGAAGCCGAGTACGAACGGGTGCGCAGCGGCCTGCAATGGGCCGATTTCCGCCGGATACCCGACCTCGAAGCCCGCCGAGTGTTGGTGGAATGTATGCGCCGCTGGATGGTGGCCTACCGCGCTTCGCCCGACGAAGACCAACAGTTTCTGGACCGTTGTGTAGAGGAAATCACCGGTTCTGGGCTGCTCAACTGGCTGTACCTCAACCCCAACGAACTGGCGACCCACCCCGAAAGCCTCGCCTTTGGCTTCGATGCGCGGGCCGAACTGCGGGCCGTCTGCGACCTCTCGTTGCGCCACACCGAGCCGGAATTGGGCCGCCGGGTGGCCGAAAATTTGTTTCAACAAAAAATACGCCCCGCATACGATGCGCTGCGGCGTGGTGACGAGGCCGGACGCAGCACGGTGGTCGAGATGCTGCTGCAAGCCTTCGCCGCCTACCGCCTCTCGCCCGATCCTCGCTACCTCGATTTTGTGTTTGCCGAACTGACCGAGGAGGTCAAGTTTCGCTGGGTCAACATCGGCGAAGACGGCAAGGCCAAACCTTGGATGTTCAAATCCGACCGCCCCTTCGTGCCGCTGGATGTGCTGGAAAATTTGGCCCTCCTACGCCAAGGCTCCGGCGGGCAAGCCGCCACCGACCCGAAGCGATATGCCCGCTACACGGTGCGCGAGCGCATCGCCGAGCGCCGCCATGCCGACCAGTTGGAGCGTTACTTTCAGGACATCAGCGAGTTCCGTCAAGAAAACCGCCGCCCGGAGCGGGCCATCGCCATCGATATTTTGAGAAAAATGAGCGGCATTTTCCGCTACTTCCCGAAGGAGGAGTTTTTGAAACTCCCTCTGCTTGAACTACAAGGTAAGGGCCGTATCCGCTGGAACGCCCTGTTCCTTGGCTTCTTTCCCACCCGCGAAAACCACTTCGAGAACAAATTTTACCACTTCAACTACCGCTTTGAGTTGTTCGAGTTGAAGCGACTGCTGGAGCATCACTACGCCGAGATGGAGCGGGTGATGCGCGAGTGTGGGGAGTTGCCTACCTAACCAGCACCGTCCCCCCAGCCGCTACCTCCCGATACCCGTCCCAGTATTCCACCTCGGCTTGCCAGACGTAGGTGCCGGGGTCGCAGGGCTGGCCGCGAAACAGCCCGTCCCAGCCTCGATTAGAATCATTCACCTGAAAATCAGCGTCTTGGAACAGCAGTTCGCCCCAGCGGTCGAACACTTGAAAGGAAATGACCCGCTTGATTTGGGTGCTTTTTCCGTACACCGAGAGCAGGTCGTTATTGCCGTCGCGGTTGGGCGAGAAGCCCGTCGGCACGTACACGCCGCGCGGCTTTTCCACCGATACCCGGATTTGGGCTTGGCCTCGGCAGCCGTTCTCGTCGGTGGCCGTCACGAAGTATGTGTTTTGAAAAAGCGGTTTCACCCACACCTCGCTGCACTCGGCAGTATCGACGCAAACGATGGAATCGTGCCACGCACTGCGCCACTCGTAAGTCACCATCCCGAAAGCATTGCTCACCTCGGCACTCAGCAGTAGGCTGTCGTTCAGCAGGATAGTCGTGTCCAAGCCAAGCGACACCAGCAAGGGCGGCGGCTGCGAAAGCAGTACCTGCACCTCTGCTGTACAGCCTTTTTTGTCTCGCACTTGCATTGCGTACTGCCCCGCATTCAGCCCGATAAATACGCTGCTGCCCTTGAAATCCGAGCCGTCGATGCTGTACCGGTAAGGTTGCTGGCCACCCGCAGCCAAGAGCCGGATGCGGCCACTGGCTTCGCCAAAACACTGTGGATCAAGGGTTTCTATGCCGACGGTCAGCGAGTCTGGTCGGGCTATCGCCACTGAATCCTGCATCGTGCAGCCGTTTTTGTCCGTCACCGAGAGCGTGTACACCCCAGCTCCGAGGTTGGTGGCACTCGTGTCGGTAGCCCCGTTGCTCCACATCAGCACATAGTCCGGCACCCCGCCCGTGATGGTGGCGGTAGCGGTGGCAGTGCGGTCGTTGCTGCACAACAAACTGCTGGTCTGGAACGCGATGAGAATCGGCGGAGGCTCTGCGATGAACACCGTGTCGGCCTGCTTGCAGCCCTTCGTATCCGTAAGCGTGACGATGTAAGTGCCGGGCGGGAGGTTGGGGTTCGTGGTGTCGTCGGGGCCGTTGCTCCATCGGTAACTGATGATGGGGTTTTGCCCCACTGCGCTCAGCACCTGTGCTATGCCGTCGTTTTTGCCAAAACACGAGATGTCCTTTTTGTCCAGTTTGATGTCGATTCCCTTCTGTTGGCCGACCAGAAATGTGAAGGTGCCGCTGCATCCCAGCGAGTCAGTAGCGGTGACCGAGTAACTCTGCCCGCCGGGTACGTTGAGCAACGATACCGAGTTGGGCGCTTCGAGGTAACTCCACTGATAATCAAACAGATCGTAGCGGGCGGAGTCGCCAGTGGCCACACCACCAGAGATAAAATTGACCGCCGCCTTTGCGTCAGAGTAGCCGAAGCAGGTCGGGATGATGTGGCCCACGTTGACGATCACCGAGTCGTACTCCTCACTGGGAAAACTGAGCGTGTCGGTGCAGCCCTTGCTGTCGGTGACGGTGAGGTGGAGTAGCGTTTTGGGCAGACCGGAGAGCGAAGGCCCCGACGCGCCGTTGTCCCAAGCGAAGGCGAAGGGGCCGCCGCTGCCTCCGGAGGCGGAGGCCAACACGGCACCATTTTTTTGTTGGAAACAAGCCTTCCTCACCTGCTGGATGTTGATTTGGATGCCGCTGGTGGGCTGCCCGACGCTGACGCTGTCTATCGCGGTGCAGCCCGCTGCATCGGTAACCGTCACAGTGTGCATCCCTGCGGAGAGGCCGGTGATTTGGGAACCAGTTTTCCCATTTCCCCAAAAATAGGTTTTGCCCAAAGTGCCGCCAACAGCGGTGGCGGTGGCGGTGCCATCGGTGCCGCCAAAGCAGGTAGTGGGGGTGGAAGTGATGCTGATAATCAATTTGTTGGGTTGATTGACGGTCATGGAAGCCGTCGCACTGCACCCGTTTGCATCGCTGACGGTGACGGTGTACACGCCTGCGCTTAGGCTATCGGCCAGTAGTTTGGATTGCATAAGCGGGTCGCTCCAGCGGTAGGCGAGGGTACCGGTGCCGCCCTTTGCTTGCACCTCAAGTGTGCCGTCTGTGCCACCAAAGCAGCGCACGGCTTTGGCCACGATGGTCTGTACCTGCACGGGCGCGGGGCAAAGCAGGTCAACGGTGCTGACTCGGGTGCAGCCTGCTGCGTCGGTCAGGGTCAGCACATATTTTCCGCAAGGAATGTTGGTGAGGTTGGCCGTCGTGTCGCCAGTTGACCAGACAAAACGGTAGGGCGGACTGCCGCCAGTGATGTCGCTCGTGATGCTGCCGTCAGAAAGTCCGGTGCAGGTGGGCGAGATGCGGTCGAAGCGGAAATCGAAGGGCTTAGCGGCGAGGATGGTGAGTTTTTCCAGCCGGGTGCAGCCCCGAAAATCTTTCACCGTCACGCTGTATTGGCCAGGGCAAAGGTTTTTGGGCATGGAAGTGCCGTTCGGGATGGAGGGCGTATCCCAGATGAAATCGTAAGGCGAGGTGCCGCCGCTGGCTTGGATGGTGGCTTCGCCCTTACAGTCGCCTGCGCAGATTTCAGGCTTGATGTTTACAACATCGGCGGTGAGTGGCGGCGGCTCGTTCACGACAGCGGTGGCGGTAGCGGTGCAGTTGTGCCAGTCTGTGACGGTGACGGTGTAGGTGCCGCCGGGCAGCAGGGTGGCTTTGCTGGTCAGTTGGCCATTGCCCCAGTCGTAGCGGTAGGTGGGGGTGCCAGTACCGGCCACGACGAACACTTCGGCCATGCCGTTGCTCTGCCCGGCGCATTGCACACTGGTGGCAATGATATTGTCAATCAGTAACTTAGTGGGCTCCAACACTTCCACCAGCGTAGCGACCACGCACTTGAACGAGTCGGACACGATGACGCTGTGAAATCCGGCATCCAAGCCAGTTGCCGTCGGAGTGGTATCCATGTTGTCCCAATCGTAGGTGTAGGGCGGGGTGCCTCCGCTGACGGTGATGGTCGCGCTGCCGTCTGAGCCGCCCTGACAGTTTACCGAGTCCTGCACAAAACTGAACTGGTAGGGTGGGGGAGCGGTGATGATAGCGGAGGCGGAGGAGGTACATCCGTTGGCATCGGTAGCGACGACCGTGTAGCAGCCTTCGAACAGGTTGACGAGAGAATCGGTGCTGCCGAGCGTGGCTCCGGTGCAGGTTTGCCACACAAAACTGATTGCCCCGGTGCCGCCTGTGGCGGCGGCTTTCGCCGCCCCGGTGTTGTCGCCGTTGCACAGGTTGTTTTTAGAAAAAACGTTGACAATCAGGGAGTCAGGTGTGGGGATGAGGAAGGTGGCGGTATCGCGGCAGCCCGCAGCGTCTACCACGACTACGAAGTGATTTCCTGCTGAAAAAATGTTGATGAGGTTGCCGCTGGACAGCGGTGCGCCCACACCGTCGGCAAAAAACTGCACGGGCAGTACTTCGCCAGAAACCGAAACGAAGGCTGAGCCAGTGGTTCCGCCAGCACAACGCACAGGCTGTATGCTGTCGAGTGCAACGTTCAGATTGCACTGCCCGAAGGCTGGGCGGACGGCAGCGAACAGGCAGAGTATGCTGATTAAAAACGGTTTTGTCATGGCGTGTGAATCGGTTTTGGATTGCAAAAAAAGGCATTCCCGGCGAGAATGGTCACAAAAAAGCCCGGCTTCTTTACAGATGCCGGGCCGTCGTGCTTCACGCAAAAATGGGTATGATTAGTTGATTGTATTCTTTTGCCCGCCGAAGCGCAAAGCGCGTAGGCGGGTTTCTTTCCTCACGTCTCATCCCTCATTTCTAAAAAAAGTAGATGCCACCGATAGAGAAAAAATGGTGATTGGGTCTGCGGCTGAAGTTCATGGTGTTCACTGCTTGGCCATCTTCTACTCGTTTTTCAAACAGGCTCTTGAACTGGATTTTAGCCGATTGGCGGTAGGCCATTTCTACTTCCCAATGTTTGCCGAGGCGAATACCAAAACCTGTCTGCAACTGAGCCTGAAAACGCGGCAACTCGTTGGTGGCCAGTTTATTGACATTGGCAAGCGAGGTGGGCGACCGTGCGCCCACCAGTTCGCTGTCGAAAGCCAAACCTTTGCTGGATGTATGGACGAGCAGGGTGTACGAGAACGAGGAGCCACCATACAAGCGAACCCATTTTGCGGGCTGCCAGTAGGCCAACAACGGTGTACGCAGCCGCTGCATCATCGTGACAGGCAGGGCCACATCCAAGCCTAATGCCTCGGAGGTGCCGGGGACATACACGCCGTTGTTGAACAGGAAGGCGTAGTTGCGCGTTGCATCGGCGTACTCATCAGCATCGATCTCGGCTATGGGCCGGGCGAAGCCCGATGGGCGGTACCGCTCGTACATCAACCCCGAACGAAGCCCCCAGTGGCGGAGTGGCTGCCAATCCAAAGTGGCACCTGCAAGCAAACTGTTGGCAGCCGCAAACCGCTCGGTAGCCATGCCCAACGTGGCACCTATGCGCAACTGGCGGGGCTGTTGTTTTTTCTTGGGTTTGGTGATGGCTTTTGCCCGTTTTGTGGGGGTGATGGGTAGCAGGTTATGTGTATTTGCTGTGCTTTCGAGCAGTTGGAATCTTGTGGGCAGAGTCGTCAAAGTCAGGTTGGCGGCAGTCAGCAGGGCCAGTTGTTCCATGTGCAGATTATCGTCTGCATCAGAGCGTTCTGTTGCGTCAGCCTGATCGCCGGGCTGCAGCGCAGGTATGGCTTGCTGTGCTGGAATATTTTTGGATAAAGCTGGCCAGATATAGTTTGTTGCTTCACGCTGAGCGGTTTGTGCAGGTTTGATTGGACCAGCAGGAGCCGGTGCGACAGGTTTCAGACTACCTTCGGAAAAGGTTTTTTCGGGTGTTTTTCGGGCTGCTGAGTTTTGATTGTCCATTTGTCCATGGCCACGCGTTGCATCCACAATGGATGCTTTGGAACTTGCGCTCTGGGTATCGGGTCTGTACTCTTGCTTGGATTTATCCTGTATTTCAGCCCACCACCAAGTGCCTGCCCCGACGAGCGGCAACAGCCACATGGCTGCCATCCACCACCAAGCAACAGGCCGCCGCCGCTTCTGGCCGGGCATTTTTTTGTCCAGCAGTTTACTCATGGACTGCCAGCCTTTGTCAGTTTGTTGTTGAAAACGATTATGCTTCATAACGCAGTAAGGATTTGGTTGGTTGGTGGTTGACTGGTGATTGGTTGAATGGTGACTGGTTGACTGGTTGACTGGTTGACTGGTGATTGGTGGATTTGGGTTCAATCGCTTGGGTTTTTGCTTGCTGAAGCGTGGAGACGGCCCCCAACTTCAAACTCTCAAACTTCAAACTTCAAACTTCAAACTCCAAATTTCAAACTTCTTTGCTGCTCCAAGCCCCACTGCCGGTTGAGCAAATCACGAAGTTTTTGCCGTGCCGTGCTGAGGTGCCATTTGGAAGTGCCTTCGCTCATGTGCAAGTTTTGGGCGATTTCTGCATGGGAGTACCCTTCGATGGCATAGAGCCGGAATACCTCCTGCGAAGTGGGTGGCAAAGTGCGCACCGCCCGCAAAATATCTTCCTCAAAAAAGCCTTCGTGGCCGCGTTCCTGCACTACTTGATCGCGCTCTTCCAGTACGAGGAAGTGCAGGTAGCGGGCGTTGTCGCGGTAGTAGTCGGCCATGCTGTGGTAAACCAGCCGCCGCACCCATCCTTCGAGGCTGCCCTTGAAGGCGAACGTGTGGATTTTTTTGAAAACGCGCAAGAAGCCGTTGTTCACGATTTGGATGGCGGTGTCTTCGTCGCGGGTGTAGCGGAGGCACATTCGGAGCATTTCCGGAAAAAAACGGCGGTACAGCACCTCTTGGGTACGGCGGTCATTGGCTGTGCAGCCCTCGACCAACTCTTGTTCCGTGTAAGTTTTTTTTCCGAACAATGCCATTCGACAACGGAGACAGTGTGGTGTACAAATGGGGTTGGTACGAAGGTCAGGTTTTTTTTCTTTTGAACGACCAAGTGATGAACACCCGCGCCGCTTCTGTGCCATCCGGCAAGGTGCCGATCGAGGTAGCCTGGAACGTCAGGGGTTCGCCTGTAGCGACGGCTTGTTCCACAGTGGCCCGCAGCACGGCCCCATCCGAGCAGGTAAAAAGCAGGGCTTGATCGGCTTTTTTGAAAAAACTGGCCTCAATGTGGGTCACGAGCATCGAAACAGGCGGCTGCTCTTGCAGCACGGCCAGTGCCAGTAGCCCAGTAGAAAGTTCTGCTGCCGCACACTGCGCTGCGAAGTAGGTGGAGCGGAAAGGATTTTGCGAGCGCCAGCCGTAGGGCAAGCGCACCACCGCTTGTTCCTCATCGCAACTGCGCACCCGGATGCCCATGAACCACGCTGCTGGGAGTTTCCATTGCAAAAAAAGGCGCATCCGCCAAGGGGTGTTCGCCAATCGAAGGAAAGTTTGTTTTGTCATCGCTCATCGGATGCTTACCGGTTCTTGGAACTTCTGGGCGCGAAGGTAGAGTTTACTTGTTCGTTAATTTTCAGGAAGGCTGGTATCAAATGGGTACATCCCTGTATTTTTAGGTCGAAAATTTCACTACACTAACACATCGCAAATATGGAATGGAGAAGGCTGAACGGCCAAAAAATCGAACAACCGCTCCTTGCAGCGGTGGAAGAGACCATCCGGCGCGAGACTGCAGCTGGGTACAAACTCAAAGTTTGCATCGGTACCGATTCGCAAGTGATCGGGAACGAAGTCCACTTTGCTTCAGTCATCGTGTTTTTGCGGGAAAAACGCGGTGGTTTCATGTTCATCTCGAACGAAAAAATGCACCGCAAAATGAGCCTCCGCGAGCGCATGATCCTTGAAGTGGGTCGCTCGGTGGAGGTCGCTTACGCGCTCTGCCACCTGCTCGATCAGTACGATGTGGCCCTCGAAGTCCACGCCGACATCAACACCGACCCGGCATTTGAGAGCAACACCGCACTGAAAGAAGCGATGGGCTACATCCTCAGCATGGGCTTCGTGTTCAAAGCCAAGCCGGATGCGTTCGCTTCGTCGTCGTGCGCAGACAAGGTGATTTGATCCACTCAGTGCGCCACGATTTTGAGCATAGGCGATGGATCGGCGGGACTGTCTCGCTCGATTTTTAAAAAGTAGATGCCCGCTGGCAGGTTGCCGCGTTCCAGCACGATGCTGTCGCCCAGTTTTTGTTGACTCACCGATATTTCTTTGCCCAACACGTCGTACACCCGGAGGTGCGTCGTGTTGGGCATTTTTGTTGAAAACGAGACAGTTAGGGATTCTGAGAACGGATTGGGGAAAACGGAGGTGGCTTTTTCTTCCGGTTCGTTGGCGCTGACCGTGACCCAGCAGTTGGGCGGAAAAACCACCTCGCAGGGAGTAGTGTCGGCCACATACACCGCTTTGCCCTGATGCCAAAAGCAACCCATTTCGGCAGTTTTTGTGTAGTAGCAGCCCAAACGATGCAGCGGGCTGGAGGTGGCACCGATGCCTTCAATCCAAGTTTCTTGTCTGTTATTCCCCTTCAGTTGCCAGCGTTTGTGCCAGCCGTCAGGCAGTTGAATGGAGTCTATTTTTTCAACCCGGTAATCGGGGGTACCGCAGACCGACGCAGAACTGGGGTCAAGGTCAAAAAAGCAGCGGAACAAAGCAGCCGAGTCGCCCACTTGCATGGAGAAATCGTAGAGCAAAACTTCCAAGGTCTGT
>JAYSUY010000898.1:0-9104 GCA_043718855.1 Saprospiraceae bacterium
CCGTCGTCGGGGTCGGGCGTGGCATCGTGGAAGGCGTTTTCGATGTTGACCGCCGCGATGTAATATGCCAGCAAAACGATTTCGTTTGCGTGGAGTTCGTGGGCGTATTTGCGGTGCAAATCTTTGTTTTGAATCAAACCGCTCTGCAAAAGCCGTGTCATGAACGTGCCAGTGCCGGTGAACGGGTCGAGGATATGGACGTTTTCGTCGCTGACCGAGCGGCCAAATTCCTTTTGCAACACATCCTCGATGCTGTGGATGATGAAATCCACGACTTCGACGGGCGTGTAGACGATGCCGAGTTTTTCGACCATTTTCGGGAAAGCGGTCTTGAAAAACTTGTCGTAGAGTTCGATGATGATGCGCTGTTTGCCCTCGGCGTTGTCGATGCCGGCGGCGCGGCTTTTGACGGATTCGTAGAATTTTTGGAGGGTTTCGGTGTCGTTTTCGAGGTTTTGGGTGTCCAAAATGTCGAGCATCTGTTGCATAGCCACCGAGATGGCGTTGCTTTTGACAAACGAATAGCCCTCGAAAAGCGCTTCGAAAACGGGCCGCGTGATGATGTGCTGCGAAAGCATTTCGATGGCCTCGCTGTCGCTGATGGCGGGATTGATGTTTTTGCGCAGCCCCGACAAAAAACTTTGAAACGCCTGTTGGTGCTCGCCTTCCTGTTTCACCAGATGGGTGATGCGCTCGATATGCCGTTCGGCGATGGCGGCCACGTCTTTTGCCCATTGTTCCCAATAGCGGCGGTCGCCGACTTTTTGGACGAGTTTGGCAAAAACCGCGCTTTGCAAGCCTTCAAACTGCAAGGCCAATTGTGCCGAAATGCGCTCGGAAGCCTTGCCACGTTTTTCATCGCTGGCCGAGGGCGCGCCCGAATCGCGGTCGCTGAAATTGTCGGTGGTGACGACGGTGAATTTGTCGTCTCGCTTTTTGTTCAACTCGATTTTGTTGATCATCGAATTGAAGCGGTCGTCGTGCGCGCGCAGTGCGTTCAAAACCGTCCAGACCACGCGGTAGCGGTCGTTGTCGGCCAACGCGGCTTCGGGCGTGAGGTCGGACGGCGTGACGACGGGGATGATGATGTAGCCATAATTTTTGCCTGGCGAACGGCGCATGACCCGCCCGACGGATTGCACGACATCCACCTGCGAATTGCGGGCGGAGAGGAACAGCACGGCATCGAGCGACGGCACGTCCACGCCCTCGCTGAGGCATCGGGCATTGGTCAGGATGCGGCATTCCTGGCTGTTTTCGGGCGAGGCTTGGAGCCAGCGGAGTTTTTCGTCGCGGGCGAGCGCGGACATGGTGCCGTCCACGTGGTCGGAAAAAGTGGCGACGAGTTCGGCGCGTCGTTCGGCATCGACGGAGGGCAAAAACGTTTCGCGGGTTTTGTTGAATTGCGCGGTTGTCGTCCGCGAATCTTTAATCGAGGAACAAAAAGCGACGGCGCGGCGCATGGGTTGGGGGTCGCTGTTTTTGAGGTTTTCGCTGTCGCCGACGAATATTTTGGACAGCGCATTGACGCAGCCGACGAGTTTGAGCATGTCGTCGGTTTTGATTTCGCCGCCTTCGGTCAGTGATTTTTGGACGGCTTCGGGCATATCCGAATCGCTGATGGACAGCACGATGACTTTGTAATCGGCCAAAAGCCCTTTTTCGACGGCTTCGCCAAAACCGATGCGCATGAATTCTTCGCCATAGATTTTTGGGTCGTCCATAGAACAAAGCACGGCTTCGGCTTGCGCGGCGCGGCTTTTCGAGTCGTCGTTGAAAAGGCGCGGCGTGGCAGTCATGTACACGCGCTTTTTTGCCTGCAAAAACGTGTTGTCGTGGACTCGGACAAAGGTGCTTTCGTCGTCGCCCGAAAGCGTCACGCCCGTCGTGCGGTGCGCTTCATCACAAATAATGAGGTCGAAAATACCGAACGGGTCTTTTTCGGAAACCTGTTTTTCGAGCAAAGCCCGCTGCACGTTGGCAATGGCTTCGATGGATTGATAGGTCGAAAAAACGACGGTCAAGCCTTCTTTTTGGCCGCTTTTTCTGAAATCGTCGAATTGTTTGAGGATGACTTTGGCATCTGTCGAGGCGGGCAAAGCCAAATCGACAGTGGAAATGCCGCCCGTGTCCTGGTTTTCGCTTGTTTTTTTCGACACTTTTGGGTCGCTGCAAATGCAAACGGCGCGGATGGGGTCGTTGGCTTCGGCAGCCCATTCGCGCAAGGTTTGGCCGAGCAAAGCAATCGATGGCACGAGGAACAAAACCAAACCCGTGCCGCCTGTTTCGCTTTCCGCGATTTTGAGCGACGTGAAGGTTTTGCCCGTTCCGCAGGCCATGATGAGTTTGCCGCGGTCGGCGGTTTTGAAATATTCCTTTGCGTCGGCAATGGCCTTGATTTGGTGCGGTCGCGGTTGTTTTTTGGCCAAACGCGCGGCTTCGCCGAAAACACCTTTTTCTATTTTTTCCCAATCAACGGGCGATTGCTCCAAATCAAACAGGCTGACGCGCGAAACTTGTGGGTCTTGTTTTTGAATGGCCTCCTCGGCGTTTTCGCCCCAGTTTTTGCCCGTCGTATCTATCCAAAGTCGATGCGAAAACCGGACAGACAAGTTTTCTCCAAAAGCAAACGTGCGGCTCGATGTGGACAAAAAAGTATCGACGGCGGGCTTGTCTATCGTCGCGCCTTCGCGGAAAAACTTGCACTGGATGGCCCAAAAACCGCCGTCGCGGGTGTGCGCCACGAGGTCTATGCCGGTGTCTTTTGAACCAAATTCTTCTTTTGCAGGGAAATCGTTCCAAAGCCAGACTTTCTGGAATTTGGGCGCGTAGGTTGGGTCGGTTTGCAACCAAAGTTGCATGAGTTTTTCGAAGCGGTCTCCCTTGTCGCGCTCGTTGAAGGCGGTGGAGCGGAATTTTTCGATTAGAGATTGGAAGGTGAGCATAGGATTTTATTTTTCGTGGTTTTTGATTCGGCTCGGTGGCAAAGGCATGAAGCGAGAAAACAAACTCAGGAGAATGTCTGGCTTGCGGCCACAAAAATAACAAAACCCATCTAACCCTCTCCGAACCGCTCAAAATCATCCTCTCCTGACTTGTGTTCTTCCGCGCTGGACGCTGTTTGGAGAGATGCGCGGATTATTCGATCTTGGCTGACCTTTATTCGTTTTTTACTCTCCACATCACCTCGCCGTCAGCCCTCCGTCCATCACCAGTTCGCTCCCCGTGACATACGAGGCCTCATCAGAGGCCAAAAACAAAGCCCCGTTGGCAATTTCGATGGCCTCGCCGATGCGGCCAAGCGGGCACATGGCTTTCATCATCGCGCCTAATGCCGTGGGGTCGGACGGCAACAGTGGCTTCACCATCGGGGTCATCACGCCGCCGGGGTGGATGGAGTTGACGCGGATGTTGAACGGCGCAAACTCAACGGCTTGGTCTTTTGTCAACAGCCGCATCCCCGCTTTGGAGGCAGAGTAGGCCGCCCCGTTGCCGCCAACGATGCCCGCGATGGACGAGATGTTCACGATAGCGCCCTTGCCAGTGCTTTTCAAATGCGGTAGCACGGCTTTTGCGCCCAAGAATGCACTCGTCAGGTTGAAGGCGAGGATTTGGTTCCACCGGTCGAGTGAGGTAGCCTCAGTCGTTTCCATCGGCTGGTAAATGCCCGCATCGTTGATGAGAATGTCGATTTTTCCGAACAAGGAGACGGCTTTTTCAACCACCTTTTGCCAATCGGCCTCCGAAGTCACGTCGTGGCTGATGCACTCGATGGGCAGGCCGCTCTTGCGGGCTTCCTGCACCCAGAGGTTCATTTTTTCAAACTGGATGTCGGTGGCCAGCACCTGTGCGCCCTCTTGGGCAAAGAGTTGGGCAATGGATTCGCCCATGCCTCCGGCTGCTCCGGTCACGATGGCGACTTTGTGTTGTAAACGGTTCATGTTTTGAATGTTGGATGGTGAGTGCTGCGTCTTCTGTGGGGGGCAATGCTCGTCACTGAACTTCCTTCCAAACACGACAACAATGGGACACGGATAGAACGGATCAAACTGATTGACACAGATTTCTATCTAAATCCGTCTTTTATCCGCCTAATCCGTCTTATCCGTGTCCCATTGTTGTCGTGTGAAGTGAGGTCTACTTAAAAAACTCCACCACTCTTTCCGCATCGTCCCACTTGCCTTCAGCAAAAGGCGCGGGGTCGACAAACATGTGGTCGCGCGCCATCTCCGGCAGGGCCGAAATCTTTGCATCGGGCTTCCCCGCCTCTGCCGCCACCATATTCTCGATGCCTTTTATCAGCGCGTCAGCATTGAAAGAAATGCTATCAATCCCTTCGTTGACCAGAAATTGCGCAAATTCCGGCATATCGCTGGGTGCTTGTCCGCAGAGACCGATTTTGATGTTTTTTCGCCGGGCGGTTCGGATGGCGGTGGCGATGAGTTTCATTACCGCCGGATTTTTTTCGTTGAAAAGCCCGCTCACCAAAGCAGAGTCGCGGTCAAGGCCGAGCGTGAGTTGTGTCAAATCATTGGAACCAATGGAGAAGCCGTCGAACACTTCGGCGAATTCCTCCGCCATCAGCACGTTGCTCGGTATCTCGACCATGACGTAAATTTCGAGGCCGTTCTGGCCTTGTTCGAGGCCAAATTCGCGCATCGTAGCCACCACCAATTTGCCTTCTTCCACCGTCCGGCAAAACGGGATCATCAGTTTCACATTGGTGAATCCCAGTTCCTCGCGCACCCGTTTCATGGCCTTGCATTCGAGCGCGAATCCGTCTTTGTACAGCGGCGAGTAGTAGCGCGAAGCCCCCCGGAAGCCAATCATCGGGTTTTCTTCATTCGGCTCGAATTGTTTGCCCCCCACGAGGTTGGCGTACTCGTTGCTTTTGAAATCGCTCATCCGCACGATCACGTCGTGCGGGTGAAAAGCCGCGGCAATGGTCGCCACGCCCTGCGCGAGCCGGTCCACGAAGAAGTCTTTTTTGTCGCGGTAATGCCGGGTGAGGTGGGTGATTTCTCGGCGCGTTTTTTCGTCGGTGAGTTGCTCAAAACGGGTCAGTGCCAGCGGATGTACCTGGATGTGGTGGGTAATCATGAATTCCATGCGCAGCAAACCAACGCCCCGATTGGGCAAAAACGACTGCTGAAACGCCAGCGAAGGGTCGCCCAGAATGAGCATCGGGGCGGTTTTGGGCATTTTCAGGTTGGAAATGTCTTTTTCCTCCACCGTCCAATCGGCCTTCCCGGCGTAGATGAACCCGGTTTTACCTTCGGCACAGGAGACCGTGATTTCGTCGCCGTCATGGATTTTGTCGGTCGCGTCGCCGCTGCCGACGATGGCCACCGTACCCAGTTCGCGGGCCACAATGGCCGCGTGGCTCGTGCGCCCGCCCTTGTTCGTGACGATGGCTGCCGCCCGTTTCATGATCGGGTCCCAGTCAGGATTGGTGATGTCAGTCACCAATACCTCGCCTTCCTGAAGCAAATGCGCTTCTTTCGGCGAGCGCAGGAGCCTTGCCTTGCCGGTGGCAATCTTTTCGCCGAGGGCGATGCCTTCCACCAATTTTTTGCCTTTCGACTGGATTTTGAACGTCCGTATCGTCGCGGCGCGCTGCTTTTTTTCTTTGGAGTGAACAGTCTCCGGGCGTGCTTGCACGATGTACAATTTGTCTGTCAAGCCATCCTTGGCCCATTCGATGTCCATCGGTTTCTGGTAGTGTTCTTCGATCTGTACGCACCACTGGCCGAGCGTCAGGACATCGGCATCGGAGATGGAGTAGGCGTTGCTTTTTTCTGGGGCAGTCTTTTGATTGTCAACGGGTTCACCTGTTTTTTCTGCATCGGCGTACACCATCGTCCATTCTTTTTCACCCAAGTTTTTTTGAAAAATCGGGTTGACCCCAGAGCCAATGTGCGGTTTGAAAAGGGTAAACTCATCGGGTGTGGAGCGACCCTGCACGATGTTTTCGCCGAGGCCGTAAATGCTGTTGATGACCACCACCTTGTCGAATCCCGTGTCGGGGTCGAGGGTAAAAGCCACGCCAGAAGCCGCCAGATCGGAGCGCACCATTTTTTGAACACCCACCGAAATGGCTACGTCCGCGTTGCCAAAGCCCTGGTCTTCGCGGTATTTGATGGCACGGTCGGTGAACAGCGAAGCGAAACAACGGTGTACGGTTTTCACCAAACTCTCCTCCCCGGTGATGTTCAGAAAACTTTCCAACTGCCCGGCAAAACTCGCCGAAGGCAAATCCTCTGCCGTGGCACTGCTGCGCACAGCGAGGGAGATTTCAGCGGCTTCGCGTTGGCACAATTCCCGGAAAGCCTGCCCAATTTCGGCTTTGACGGCCAAGGGGAACGGAGCATCCTGAATCAATGCCCGCGCCTGCTTACCGATGTCCGCGAGGTTTGAAAAGTTGGTTTTGTCCAATCGCTCTACAATGGCCTCCAAGCGCGGGCGCAGGTTGTTTTCTTTCAAAAACAGCCGGTAAGCCTCGGCGGTGACGGCAAACCCATCGGGTACGAGGATGCCTTTGGGGGTGAGTTGGGAGAACATCTCGCCCAGCGAGGCATTCTTGCCGCCCACGAGCGGCAGGTCGAGGATGGAGATTTCAGAAAACTTTTTGATGATTTCAGACACGGCATTTCACTTTTATGTCTGACAAAGTTGGGATGATGAAGATGTGCTTTGCCATGACGGATGTTTGCCTGACCGATGATGCTCATCAGCAAGACCGCCAATCAGCATCGGATAACTTTGCATGAAAGAATGACCATCAAACAGCAACACCCACTATGAAGTCTTCATTTAGCAGCCTCATTGCCAGCGAAACGCCTACGGTCATCGACTTTTTTGCCACTTGGTGCGGCCCCTGTCGGGCCGTTTCGCCCATTCTGGCCGATTTGAAATCTGATCTTGGCGATGGTGTCCGTATTTTCAAAATCGATGTGGACAGCAACCAAGCATTGGCTTCGGAGTACAAGGTTCAAAGCATTCCGACCCTCATGATTTTTCAGAATGGCGAATTGAAATGGCGCGAAACAGGTGTACAAAGCAAGGCCAAACTGAAAAGTGTGTTGGAGACGCTCCGGTAATGTTCTCTACTCAAACAGCCAGCGAAGTTGGGCAAAATCATATCAGCCGATGATCAGCATTACCCCGCGCTGCTCATCGGCTGACCCATTTTTGTACTCCATTCATCTTGACACGTTATGAAAAACACATCCCGCTTGCTGCTCTCTGGAGCAGTTTTCATGGCACTTGGCCTGTCCCCTGTTGTTGCGCAAACCGACTCGGCACTGCTCCGCGATTTGGCGGAAGAGAACAAAAAGTCGGTAGAAGCGCTCGCGCTGTACCCTTCCGACACGCGGCTGGCCATTCTGGAAGCCACGAAACACCCTGAAGCCTTGATCAAAATGCAGGATATGCACGAAAAAACGAGCGCAGCCTTCCGCACGCTCATCGAGGATTTTCCGCGCACGACCCAAACGGTGTTTTATGACCTGAGCCGCTACACGGGACTGGTGGAGTCGCTCGTTTCGCAAAAAAATGACCCTGCTGCGCTCCGCAAAATACTGGAAGTATTGCCCGAAGACAAACGCGACGAGGCGTTCGGTGTCGTCACCCGGCAGATGCCTACGCTGTTGCAAATCAGCGACTTGAACCAAACCACCCGTCGGGCTTTTGAGCGACTCATCGCAGGTTATTCCGCTCCGGCACCGCAGGCGTTTGAGCATCTGCTGGGATTGCCGGAGGTGATTGATCTGCTCAACGAAGACCTGCGCTTCACCATCCTCGTCGGCGAAACCTACCGCGACAACCCGGTTTGGGTGATCCACAAAATGGATTCGCTTAACCTGACCGTCGCCCGTGCACACGCCGAAGAACTGGAAAACTGGAAAAGTACGCTGGACAATGATCCCGCCGCCAAAGCAGAACTGCAATCGGCCGCCACCGAATACGCCACCGAAAACGGCTACGATTCGGAAGACTACGACGGCGACGACCTGTACAGTGACGGCAATTATGCTGACCGCGACGACGACATCACCGTGCGCCATTATTACGAGCCTTACCCGTATTGGTATGGCTACCCGTATTGGGAGCCTTATCCGCGTTGGCACCCGTACCCCTGGTGGTGGGATTGGGGTTTTCGCCCGCACGGTATGGTGATCGTGTATTTGCCCTCGTACCATTTCACGCACTGGTATTTTGGCAATCCACACCACCACGACCACTACAACCACCTGTCCTCTCATTTCGTGAACCATTACAATGGCCACCGGCGCTCTGGCACTGCTATCTCCATGGGGGTCCGCGAATGGCGCGAGCAGAACAGGGCGGTCATTTCTGATGAGTTTCTGGCCGACAAAAACCGCCTGCCCGAACGGATGAAGGAGTATGGCCGCTTCGAGCAGGGTCGTCAGGAGTTCAACACCAAAAATCCCCGAACACCTGCCACGCAGGAGGGGTTTTTAGAAAAAAATACTCGAAAATACCCCGAAATCCAGCGCTCTCGTACCGGTGCGAAAGCCGAGATACAACGTGAAGACGAAGTAAAACGCGAAAAAAGGGCTGGTTGGGCACCTGCAAAAGCACCTGCAAGGGCCGAACCCGTTCCTGCTCCAAAACCCGAACGCCCCGCCCGCCAGACACCTACCCCAACACAAAAACAACCCAACAGAACGATACCGCCCACCACCCGTGAGCCTGCCCCAAATCCAAGAACACCCAGAACAGAGCAGCCCGCTCGCCCGCCCGCCGCACCCGCGCCCCGAACACGCCCAGACGAAGCCAAAGACTACAACCGCCAAAAGTGGGGAGAGCAAAAAACACCAAGAGAAACAAGGCCCAGCGCCCCGGCTCCTGCACCCCAACCCAGAACTGCGCCGCAACCCAGAAGTGCGCCGCAGAAAACCGAAAAGAGTCGTGGAAGGGGAAATTGACCAAGGACTAAGCAAGTGTTCACACTAAAAATCTGGTAAAACTTAGCCACCTGTGCCCTTTGACTTGTCATGTCGCAACGAAGTGAAGACATCTACACAAGCCAGAGCCTGTTCGGAAGCCTGTGACAAGAGATGCCGAAGAACTTGAGTTGT
>JAYSUY010000899.1:0-3229 GCA_043718855.1 Saprospiraceae bacterium
CTCGGTTTTGAGGGATTCGAGGTGCCAGGAGTACGCCAAAAAATCAACGACAAAAACTGGGTATTCGCAGGCGGAGCCGTATCGCGCAGCAACATCCCCGTGTCCATCTGCTACGAACAGGCTGCCAACGGTCGCCTTCGCATCGCGTGGACGATGACCATCGACCAAGCCAATACATCCGACTATTGGAACGTCCGCGTAGATGCACTCACGGGCGAAGTGATCGGCAAAATCAACCACACCAACTACTGCAAGGCAGGCTTGCCCGCCGAAGTCTTGACGAAGGAGGAAGCAAAGGCGGGCCATGTCCACCGCGTAGGTGAAAATTGCGCAGCGGAGTCCCTCACTCCTCGCCCCTCACCCCTTGCCCCTCACCCCTCGCCCCTCACTCCTCCCAACGGCGACGGCTCCAAATACCGCGTATTTACCCTACCTACTGAAAGCCCCATACATGGATCGCACGTCGTGGTGAGCGACCCTGCCGACCCCACAGCCTCGCCCTACGGCTGGCACGACACCAACGGTGCCGCTGGCCCGGAGTACAACTACACGCGCGGCAACAACGTGTTTGCCTACGAAGATGCCGATGGCAACAGCGCCCCGCCCGCCACACCACGCCCCGTAGGCGGTGCCACGCTGAATTTTGACTTTCCCTACAACCCAGCGGCTGAGCCGACGGGCAATATGGATGCCGCCATCACTAACTTGTTCTATGTGAGCAACATGATGCACGACATCACTTACCGCTACGGGTTCACAGAAACGGCCCGCAACTTTCAGTTGAACAACTATGGCAACCCCGGCACAGCCAACGACCCCGTGCTGGCCGAAGCCCTCGACGGCTCAGGCGAGAACAACGCCAACTTCTCCACTCCCCCAGACGGAAGCAGCGGACGGATGCAGATGTACCGCTGGGCACGCCAGGGCGGCAAAATTGTGACCGTGAACACACCCAGCGGCATCGTGGGCAAATATTTCGCCGCAGGTGCGGCTGGGTGGGGCAAGCCCATTTCCACAGTCCCCGTCACTGGCGACGTAGCCATCGCCGACGACGGTAGCAGCACCCCAACTTTGGCCTGCAACGCTTTGGTCAACAACGTGGCGGGCAAGATCGTCATGACCGACCGCAGCGTCTGCACCTTCGGTGAAAAGGCCCTCAATGCCCAAAATGCTGGGGCCATCGCTTGCATCATCTGCAACATCGGCGAAGGCACGATCAATATGGGAGCAGGCACGGTGGGCGGTCAAGTGACCATCCCTGTGGTGATGATGCAAAAATCTGACTGCGCCTTGCTGCGCCAGTATGCTGGCTCGGCTGGCCTCAACGTGTCGATTGGCTTTGATGCCACCGTGACAGGCCCGAACTTCTTGGACGGCGACTTCGACAATGGCATCATCGCACACGAGTACGGACACGGCATCAGCAACCGACTCACTGGTTTCAATGCCAGTTGCCTCGGCAACGCAGAGCAAATGGGCGAAGGCTGGAGCGACTTTTTCTCCCTCGCCCTCACCACGAAAGCCAACGACAAAGGCACTGATAAACAAGGTATTGGCACCTTCGTGCTCAGCCAATCTACCGACGGCACAGGCATTCGCCGTTACCCGTACAGCACCAGCATGGGCATCAGCCCGCTCGATTATTCCTCGGTAGCCGAAAACACCGGAGTACACGCTGTCGGCGAAGTCTGGGCTCTCATGCTCTGGGACCTTTACTGGGCAATGGCCGACAAATACGGTTTTGATGCAAACGTGATGAACACAAACAGCGGCAATGGCCGCGCCCTTCAACTCGTGATGGATGGAATGAAATTCCAACCCTGCAACCCAGGCTTTCAAGACGGTCGTGATGCCATTCTGGCTGCCGACAAAATTCGCTACGGAGGTGTCGACACTTGCCTGATCAGCAGCGTGTTTGCACGCCGAGGCTTAGGCTACTATGCCAATCAAGGCTTGTCAACTAACGCTTCTGATGGTATGGGAAACTTTGACCCTATCCCCTACTGCATCAAAAATGTAAAAATCACCAAGACAACCTCCACACCAACCATCACGGCGGGCGACGAAGCGACCTTCAGCATCAAAGTCGCCAACCACAAAGATGACGCAGCCACCAACGTGAAAGTGACCGACGAACTTCCCGCTGGGCTTACTTTCCTGTCGGCCAGCGACGGCGGCAAATTTGAGAACGGCTTCGTGGTGTGGGAACTCGGTTCTATGCCCTCGCTGACGGCTAAAACCTTGACATACAAGGCCAAATCAGCCAGCAACATCGGCTGCGAAGTTTTCTACAAAGACGACATGGAAATTCCCGACAACTGGTTTCCGAGCAGAGCAAAAGGAGAGCAATCCTTTGAATTACAAGGCAATGTAGTCAAAACAGGCAGCTACGCTTGGTGGGCTCAGGGAGCAACCACAGTAACTGACTTTTCCATTGATGGTCAAACTCCATTTCCGGTGCAGGGTAGCCGCCCACACCTGCGCTTCTGGCACCAGTACGACACTGAGATCGGTGTCGATGCTGGCTTCCTTGAAATTCAGAAACAGAAACAAAACGGTTGGACTTCCGTACCCGCAGAGAAATTAGTGCGCCGCCCATATGCCGCTAAAATACCCTATGGCACCTTCGCCATCCCCTCGCTCAGCGGCTTTTCTGGAAAATCCAATGGCTGGGTACAGTCATACATTGACCTGAGCAATTATATCGGCGACACGGTGGCGATTCGCTTTCGCTTGGGCACCAATGCAGATGTCGGCAACACCCAGCCCATTGCCAACTGGTATGTGGACGACATGGAACATATACAGTTGGTCAACTTCGACGGCCAGGCTTGCGTCACCTACACCGGAGGCACCTCTGCCTGCGCCAAGGCCCCTGAAAGCGGCGTAATCGTCAATCGCGGCACCACTGGCCTATTTGAAACAGCAGTCAACACACTATCGTTGCTCGTGCAACCCAACCCTGCTTCTGATCTGCTCAACGTCACGCTCGGTCAGGCCGTCAGTGGCCCAGTGCAACTTTCGCTCACCAGTGCCGACGGCCGCACCGTGCTGAACACCCAACGGAACAATTACGCTGCGAATCAAGTACTTGCACTCGATGTAAGCCAATTGCCTTCAGGCATTTATGTCCTTCGCGTGCAGACAAGTACCGGAAACGGAGTGGAAAAAGTAGTGGTACGCAGGTAAAACCTGCTCATAACCATCTTGAATTTTCGTCGTGGCATGG
>JAYSUY010000900.1:0-3225 GCA_043718855.1 Saprospiraceae bacterium
GAAGGGAAAGAAAAAGCAGGTTTGGTGATTGCAGCCTGTTTTCAGGGCGACCAATTGCATCTCCACAATTGGGCCGGCCCACTGGTCTGCAACTGCCAGACAGGAGAGATATCTCCCAGCCCGCTAAGCAACGCCGACATCTATGCGGCACAACAAGCGAACCGCAACATGGACGTGGTCGCCATCCGGGCCAAACTTAAAGTCAAATACCGCAGCATTATTACCGCCAAATTCATTGATCTCGACTTAGAAACCAATTCCCTAATGCTCGACAACCATACTCTGGACATTGATAATGACGGGAACCTGATATGGAGCGATTCGCCCGCCATCTTCCCTGAGCAGTCGGCGAGGCCAACCCAGCATCAGCACCCGGACAACCCCAAAATCACGCTGATTGCCCGCACTTGGGCCGACGGCAGCCAAGCCGTGCTCGATTCTCGAGGTCTACTGCACCTACACAGCAGTAACCCCGAACTACCTGATGTGACCATCTTGGCCGTCACCAACCACCCCGTAGCGGCTTGGGCAGCCGACGGCACTGTGACTGATCACCCGTACTTCCTTCACAGCAACACCGAAAAAAAAGTTTACGGCGGAAGAAGATTTTACCGTACGTACATCAAGCCGTTCTTCCTGAACCTCAAGGCCGAGACACAAAAAACCACGCCCTGACCTTACCACATGGAAAACACCACCCGCAACCACTACCTGCACCTTGCCTACCAACGAGCCAACATCGAAGCCGAAAGTTGGCAGCCCGCACTGGGCTTCCGGGCCAACGAGCAGATTTTGCAGCGGGTGTACCGCTACTACCAATCCATTTATTTTGAAAAACCCGACCAATTTCTGTGGTGCGGGCTGGCCCGGCTCACGGGCGGGCAGGTGCTGTTCGGCATGGGCAACGCCGTGAAAATCGCCCGCGACCCCTGTGTGCTGACGCAGGAGATCGTGGCAGTGGCGAAGGGCATTTTTGAAAGCCTCGCTTGGCAGCACGAACTGTTTTTGCATGACCCGAAACAACTGCTCGCTGTGTGCAAAACACTGGAAAGCAAAATCTTACACAGCCACCCATACGCCGACTGCTGGGAAAAACTGCTTTCCGAAAAAACGGAAGACATCCGCTTCGGCAACCAGATGTTGCTGGAAAATGAGCAGCGCCACACCATCCAGCCGCACTACGAGACCATCCGAGCAGATGCTTACGCCAACCGCTACTTCCGCTTTACCCGCTTCGCGATGCGCAATATTCACCCGCATCACCGCCGCTTCATTTTCGATTTTCCGCTGGGCGATGTCACCCGCTTCGACGACCGCTGGCGCTGGATTTCATACCCCAAGGGCATGTGGCCAACTTGGGTGGGGCTGTCCCGAACAGAGCGTGACCGGCTGGTGGCGTTGCCGAACGAAGCGATAGTGAAGCACAAGTGGTGAACAACTGATCATCGATATGGGCACAAAATGAGGGGCAAGTAGCATCCCTGCTCCTTGCCCCTCCGTTTTGGCTACGCCTTCAGTATTCAACACTTGAATTTCGCCCGTTGCTCCGGCGTGAGTACTTCGAGCAACTGGTTTTTCCACTGCTCATGCTGCTGCTTCCAGTCGGCCCGGTTGTGCTGACCGCTGCTGCGGGCGGTCTCGAAGGACTGCACTTTTTCGAGGTTCAGGTGGTACACTTTGCCTTTTTGGTCTTCCGATAGGTCGAAGCGGTGGGCCATGCGCTCGGTCATGGTGCCTGCTTTTTGGGCTGAAGAAAGGTGCGACCAGCGGTACCAGCCGATGCCTTTGAAGGCGAAAACAGTGAGCAATACGGCTGCGAAGCCGATGATCCAACGTCTCTTGTTCATGTTGCTTAAAAATTTAGTGGTGAAGAATGCAGCCTGTTTTTTAGGCTACAGTGTTTTGATTGTCAGGGGTTTCGCCCTGATGGCTCATTGGCCCCCAGCGGCGTTTGCCCCAGCGTTGCTTGGCTTGTTCGCGCTCTTCGGGGGTCATGTTCTGCCAGCGCTCGCGCCAGTGCTGACCGCGCCGCCAGCCGCCCGCCCCGCGCCCGCCGCCGAAGCCGCCAGTGAGCAATCGGCCCAGCACCATCAGCCCGATGGTCTGGAAAAAGGTGAGGGTGGGCAATCCGAAGATCGTCGCTGCCAGATTGTTCCAGAGCAGCATGGTGACGAAGGGAAAAACGGTGATGAAAATCAGCCCGAAAGCAAGGGCTTTGAGCGCCCATTTCCATTTCATGTGTTGCATAGTGAATGAGTTGTTTGTTGGTGACTGGTGGATTGGTAACTGGTGGATTGGTGGAGTCAAATCCCCAAATCACCACCTCCCCAAATTTCCAATTTCTGAAAATGCTCGCGCAGCCGCAGCACAGCGTAGCGCTTTCGGGCCAGCAGGGTGTTGATGGGAATTCCGGTTTGTTCGGCCATTTCGCGGAAGGGTACCTCTTCCAGTTCGTGGGCCACGAACACCTCGCGCTGGGCTGCCGGAAGGGCTGCCAGCGCTCGGTTGAGTTCTTCCCAAAACTCCTGCGATTCCAGCAGCGCATCGGGCAGGTTGTCATCGAGCCAATGGTCGGCGAACAGGTTGTCGGCCAAGCCCTCGTCGTCAAATGATTCGTTGTCAGCGTTTTCTGTTGCGATCTGACTGAACGACACGGGGCGTTTTTTCCGGTAATAATCCGTCACGCGGTTGCGGGCGGCAGTGAAGAGCCAGTTGCCTACCTGCTCAATGCCATCCAGATCGGGTTGGCGGATGAGTTGCAACCACACATCCTGCGCGGCATCTTCGGCGGCCTCGAAGTCGTTGATTTTCGACCGCACAAAAGCCAGCACCCGGCGGCTGTACTGCCCAAACCAGTCGGTGATTGTTCGTTCGCGTTGCAGGTCGTTTGCCAATTCAAGTTCCAAGTTGTGATGCGTTATATTTGGGCATGACGGGCGAGGGGGAGGGATATTGTAAAATGGGGGGAAGTTTTTTGTAGATCGGTACTGTTCGTCGTTTTACTCGCAAGTCGGAGACTTGCCAACACCACGTATCGGGTCGCAGGTGCTCACGAGCAGCGTTGCGCTTGGGGTTTTGTGATGGTGGGAGCGCTTGGAGCCAGCAGACTACACTCGATGGAGGAAATCGAGGAACTGCTTGACCCTCATGTGTTTTACCGCGCTAACCGACAGTGCATCATCCATGTGGATGCCATCCACACGGTGCGCCCGCATGAGAACCAGA
>JAYSUY010000010.1:0-6884 GCA_043718855.1 Saprospiraceae bacterium
TTTCTTGCTCGGTTTTGGTGGCGGGCTGCTCCTTTTTGTCGGTATCGCCAGCGATTTTTTCGATGCTCCTGTTCTGCTTCCACACCCAGTAACCGGCCATCGCGCAGAGCAACAGCAGTAGGGTGATGAGCATGGGCACTACGCTCGAACCTGAGCGATTGCTGGATTCGGTGCGATGGGGCTGCTGTATGCTGGTGGTTGCCGACCCGGTGTTGGCTGGCACTGGCTCGCTGCCTACGGCTGCGCTGCTGGCTGTTTTACCCGCCGATTCATTCGCTGAAGTCTTGACGGAGGCTGAAGGCTGACTGTAGGCGGGGGGCTGTGGCACGTTGCTGGCTGTGGTGGTGTCCACTACTTCCCGCGAGCGGGCGATGGGTGAAAACTGTAGGGGCGGCAAGCCGAATGATTCGGCGTTGAAGTTGGCAGCGTCGGGTAGGAATTGGATTTTCTGGACGTAATTTTTATACAGCCGACCAATGCCAGGGAGGGTGACGATCTCGCGGCGGTTGAGCATCTCTTGGATGTTGTCCACAAACGCCTGCACGGTTTGGCGGGCTTTTTCGCTCGAAATGCCGTTTGTTTTGGCGACATCTTGCACGAGTAGGCCGTCGTCAGTTGTGATGTTTTCGTTGAAAGTGAGGGTCTTGGACGGCGGTGCCACTGTGCCGCCCGCATAATCGGCGGAGGCTGATGAAGGTCGTGCGCTGAACGCCCCGAAGGATGGGATGGTCAGTGCATCGTGCAGGAAAAGGAGTTTCTCGATATGGTTGGCGATGTCAATTTGCATGCTCGGTACTGGGTTTGATTATAGGAGGAATGAAGGGGTAGGCATAGGAATCAATTTTGCTGCCAAATGGCTGCAAAAGTAGCGTATTGCGGGAGTTAGGGTTAAATTTATACCCAAATGAGTGTGGAGAGCGTGCTGAGGTGGCGGATAGGTATGGCCTATCCTCAGAAAACATGCCGCTCCGCATGGTAACTCGACCGCACAAGCGGCCCACTTTCCACATAGCGGAGGCCTTTGGAGAGGCCCACTTCGCGGTACTCCGCAAAAAGGTCAGGGTGGACGAACTCAGTCACATCAAGGTGCATTTTGGTGGGCTGTAGGTACTGGCCTATGGTGAGGATGTCGCAGCCGTGCGCCACGAGGTCGTCCATGACTCGAAAAACCTCTTCCGGCGACTCGCCGAGGCCGACCATGAGGCCGGTTTTGGTGCGTTTGCCGTAGGTTTTGATGCGCTGTATCTGTTCGAGGCTGCGCTCGTAGCGGGCCTGCGGGCGCACCTTGCGGTAGAGGCGCGGCACGGTTTCTACGTTGTGGCTCACGACTTCTTGCCCAGCGGAAATCATGCGTTCCAGCGCTTCCCAGTTGGCTTTCGTGTCGGGGATGAGGGTCTCGATGGTGGTGTCGGGGCTGAGCGTTTTCACCGCCCGCACGGTTTCGTACCAGATTTCGGCACCCCGGTCTTTGAGCTCGTCGCGGTTGACAGAGGTGATGACGGCGTGTTTGAGTTTCATCAACCAGATGGCCTCGGCCACGCGGCGCGGCTCATCGGTGTCGTACTCGTTGGGGCGGCCCGTCTTGACGGCGCAGAAGGAGCAGGAGCGGGTGCAGACGTTGCCCAGTATCATGAAGGTGGCGGTGCCTGCACCCCAGCACTCGCCCATGTTGGGGCAACTTCCGCTCTGACAGATGGTGTGCAGTTTGTACTCGTCCACGATGCTGCGAACGTTGCGGTAGTTTTCGCCCATCGGTAGGCGTACTTTGAGCCAGTCGGGGCGCTTGGGGCGGGCGGTTTCGGCGGAGATGGGTGGGTGGGCGACGATGGGTAGTTCGAGCATATCTGACGGGGCCGTTGATGAGGGTTGATGAAGTTGATAAGGTTGATTTTTACTCAAAAAGCAGTGCTTCGGGGGGAGATGGGGGTTTAAAATCAACCTTATCAACTTTATCAACTTCATCAACCCCTCCATCACCGCCGCTTGCCGAGCTGCAAATTTATGAAGAAGTTGAAGAACACCCGGTTGTTCTGTTCGCTTACGAGTATGGGTACTTTGTTGGGAAAAACGTCCACCATCAGTCCGATTTCGAGGGCTTTCACGAATTCGTCGAACGCGCCCCAGTCCATGTGGAAAGCGACCGAAGCATTACCGCCGAGTACGGGAGACACCTCGCTCAGGCCCTTCGTGAAGGGCGCCGCGCCCTGTATGTCGTTGCCCAGAAATACGTTGGCGTTCTGCTCTGAGTACTTTTCGATGCTCGTGAAGGCAAAACCGCTGTTCAGGTCTTTTTTGCGGGGCACGGCCAAGTAGTACGGCTTCAACAGGCCCAGACTGGGACCAAACGCGTAACTCATGCCAACAGCCACTCCTTTTTGCTTGGCTTTTTCGGAGTAGTAGCGCTTCACGCCCCAACCGCCACGAATGAGGAGCAGGTTGTTTTGCTTGCCATAAATGAAGGGGCGAAATGCGCGTCCTGTGCCGGGGTCGGCACTTTGTCGCTGTTCTTTCGGGTGCTTCACTTCGCCGATGCTGATGTGGTAGTAAGTGGTTTTGTAGTAGGTGCGCAAGCGGCCAAACTCCAAGCCCGGCGAGTAGCCCCGGTTGGTAGTCATCTTCAGGTTGAAGGCCGTCTCGCGGTTGTAAATAACGCCCACTCCGGTGGCCAGCGGCTTGGCACTCTGCGCACCAGCAGTGGTGGCAAAGCAGGCAGAAAGCAGGATAAAGATTAAGGTACGCAGCATAGTCATCACATTTTGTTCCAAAAATAGCAGTTATCTAACTACCAACAAGAAAAATGCCGGGCTGTTTTTCGTCGCTGTTTGACAAACGACAATTTGGCGCAGCAAGATTGATTTTTTCCGTTGTTTCGCGGACAAATTCGCACCGCGCTACGCTCATGTCCAAACTTCGCAAGCCCAATTCTCCACAAAAAACAGCCGTTGGCCATTCGCCATTGGCCGTTGGCCAACAGCCAACGGCTAAAAGCCAACAGCCGCTCCCGGAGTTTTTTAAAAACATCCGACTGCAATGCGCCCTGATTTTTGGCTTCGCGCTGCTGCTGTATGCCAACACGATCACGCACGGCTTTGTGTTGGACGATGGCATCGTTATCACCGACAACATGTTTACGAAGGAAGGCGTGAAGGGGATTCCCGGCATCCTATCGAAGGACACATTTTTTGGCTTTTTTAAAGTAGAAGGCAAGGAGACGCTGGTGTCGGGAGGCCGCTACCGCCCCCTCACATTGGTGCTTTTTGCGCTGCTGTATCAAGCGGTAGGTGCCGCGCCCTGGGTATTTCACCTGCTCACAGTGCTGCTGTTTGCTGGCACTTGTGTGGTGTTTTACCTTACGCTGCGTCGGCTGTTTGCCCGGCTGGGTGAGGACTACTCGGATATGCTGGCTTGGATCGCGGCGGTGATTTTTGCCGCACACCCCATCCACACGGAGGTGGTGGCCAACATCAAGGGTTGCGACGAAATTGTGACGCTGTTGGGCTGCCTCGGGGCTACATTTTTTGCGCTCAAAGCCTTGCATGAGGGCGGCACGAAGTGGAGTCTGCTGGCAGGTGTGACGTTTTTTCTAGCCTGTCTTTCCAAAGAAAATGCGGCGGCATTCGTAGTGGTGGTGCCGCTGGCACTGTGGTGCAGCCTGCCGCCAGGCAACGCTGCCCATACCGAAAAGCCCAACGTTTGGGCCGCTTCGTGGCCAATTTTCGCTGCTTTTGCCTTGTTTTTTGTGCTGCGCGGCACCATCCTGCACTGGCGATTTGGAGGCGAGCCGATGGAGTTGATGAACAATCCATTCCTGAAAATCGAAAACGGGCTGTGGGTCAAATTCACTTTGGGGGAAAAATTGGCGACCATTTTTTACACCCTCTGGAAATACATCGCGCTGCTGTTTGCGCCGCTCACACTGACGCACGACTACTACCCACGCTCGGTGGCCACCATGACTTTCAGCGACCCCGTGGCCCTGTTCAGCCTCGCGCTGCACGGCTTTTTGGCGTACTACGCGGTGGCCGGCATCCGCCAGCACCGCGACCCGGTGCGCTTCGGCATTTTACTCTACTTGCTGTCGCTGAGCATCGTGTCGAACGTCGTATTTCCCATCGGCACCAACATGGGCGAGCGCTTTGCTTTCATGCCGTCGGCGGGCTTCGCCATCGTGGCAGCGGCCCTACTGATGCGCTTGGCTCCCAACGGAAACTACCGCTCGGCATTGATCGTGCTGGGGTGCGTAGCGGCACTTTTTTCCTTAAAAACCGTGACCCGCAACCCGGTGTGGGCCAGCAACGATACGCTGTTCCTCTCCGATGCGGCCAATTCGCCCAACAGCGCCAAACTGCAAAACGCCTGCGCTGGTACCTACTTCGACCGGGCCAGCAAGGAGACCGACGAGACCAAAAAACGCGAGAACTACCGCCTCGCAGCACAGCACGCGAAGAAGGCGGTGGAGATACACCCAACATACAAGGATGCTATGCTGACGCTCTCAGCGGCACAGTTTCACTTGGGTGAATACGACCAGGCCATTGCCACCTACCGGGTGCTGGGCAAGATCCACCCCGACGACGACAAGCCGCGCACCTACCTCGCCGTAGCGCTGCGTGATGGAGGCAAATTTTATGGAGAAAAAAAGGGCGACCTCGCTACAGCGGTGCGCTACCTCAGCGAGTCGTGGACCCTCAATTCGACCGATTCGGAGACTGCCCGGCTGCTGGGTGTGGCCAACGGCGTGCAGGGCAAGCACCCGGAAGCCATCCAGTATTTCTCCAAAGCGGTGGAGTTAGACCCAAAAAATGCTTCGCTGCTGTTCGATCTGGGCACGGCCTACATGGCTTCCGGTGACTTGGCCAAAGGCCGGGAGTTGCAGGCTAAGGCATTGGAAATGAACCCGAAGTTGTTGGAGGAACGGAAGAAGTAGTGGGTGCTGAATTTCAACTGCCGGGCAGCATCAACAAAAAGTCTTTAAAAATAAGACCTAACAATGAAAGTAAATATCGATGAAATCCAGAAAATAGCCTTTCTCCTGTTTGCAAAACTAAAGGAAAGCAACGGGGTTGAAATTGAACTGAAGAGCGATTATTATTGGTGTTTTGTTGAGGAAGAAATTTACAATCCATACGATGACCCAAAGAATTTGACACTGGGCCAACTGTCTGATGACTTGAATGAACTCCACAATAGTCTCCTTTCAGATGATTTAGTATCTTATGATTTGCGAAGGCTTGCCCGTATTCTGGAAGCACTGAGTATAGAGAACCCAATCGCGTTCTAATGTCTCGACATGCCCCACATCATCACAATTCTCCTGTTTTTAGGCCTTTCTTGCAACTGGCCACCTGCTCCTCAGCGGGCGGTTTCGGAGGCTACTGCTGAGCCGCTCGATACTTTGCCCGTGCCCGTCTTTACTAGGCCCGACCGAAATTATTCGGACAGCCGCGCACAGGTAGAGCAAACTCGGAAAACCTTAAAAAAGGGCTACGACGCTGGCCTCATTTCCGCAGATTCTGTTGGCAGCGCATTCACCAACAGCCTGCTCGAAGAGGTCGTCCCCTACTGGCATGGCACCTCGTGGAGTTTCACCGGTCATACAGAAACACCAGGCCAAGGCGAGATTGCTTGCGGCTATTTTGTGTCCACCACTTTGTTACATACTGGCTTGAATATCAATCGTTACCGCTTGGCCCAACAAAGCCCAAGTGAGGAGGCCCTGATGCTGAGTTTGGGCGATACCGTCCGGGTAACGCGGCGGGAAACCGGAGCAAAAGCACTTGAATTTTGGCGCAGCCACCTCCGCGATGGCTTGTACTTCATTGGACTGGGTGAAGGCCATGTAGGCTATTTGCTCAAGCAACGCACAGGGCTGTATTTCATTCATGCCAACTACACGTACCCCACAGGAGTGCAAATGCAGCGGGCAGAGGAAAGCGTTTTGGTAGGATTTCAAGATTTTTATCTCACAGACATCACCCACAACCAGCGTCTGATGGAATACTGGATGAGCGGCAAAAAAATCCCGCTTCGGAGTGAGGGAGTAACCATAAATTGGTGGTAAACACTTAGCCTCCCTGACTTGTCATGTCGCAACGAAGTGGAGACATCTACACAAGCCAAGACCTGTTCAGAAACCTCGGCCAAGAGATGCTGGGGAACTTGGGTTGTGCAGATGTCTCCACTTCGTTGCGACATGACAAGACAAAGCATGGAGCGACTAAGTTTTTGCAATTGGTGAACACCCAGTAACCACCGCACCTCAAAATTTTTGCATTTTTCACTGCCATGTCGCACCCAACAGCACCCACGATGTTCCGTCGTCCCGCCATTTTCACCTCCTTCCCAAATCTAATCGCAGCAGAAAGCACCCGGCACGGCGGGGTCAGCCCCGCTCCCTACACTTCGCTCAATTTGGGAAAAAGCACCGACGACGCGCCCGAAAACGTGGTCGAAAACCGCCGCCGATTTTGCCAAGCGCTGGGCTTCGAGCCGGGCCAACTGGCTTGGTCGCGGCAGGTGCATGGTGACCTAGTGCGCCGGGCCGATACACCCGGCGGAGCCGATGGCTTCGATGCGCTCATCACCGCCGAGCCGGGTGTGGTGCTGGCCGTTTCAGTGGCCGATTGCACCGCCATCTTGGTGTTTGATGCTAAAAATCAGGCAGTTGCGGCGATTCACGCGGGCTGGCGCGGCACTGTAGCGGGCATTGTGGAAAAAACATTGGCCCGCATGGCTGCCGAATACAGTACCCGCGCGGAGGACTGTTTCGCCTACGTCGGCACCTGTATCGACGAGTGTTCGTTTGAAGTAGGCGAGGAGGTGGCCGCCGCTTTTACTGGCGACTTCAAGCGCTGGGATGCTGCGCGAGGCAAATTTTTTGTGGA
>JAYSUY010000091.1:0-6448 GCA_043718855.1 Saprospiraceae bacterium
AACAGGGTAGCCACCAGCGCGAGGGCGGGCAGCAGGCGGCGGAGGAAGGAGGAAAATTTGGACATGGTGGTAGAGAACTATGAACGGTGAACGATGAAGTATGAACGGGGCGGCGTAGTGAGGCGGTCGGGGTAGTGAAGCAGTGACTGGAAGTCACGGCCTCACTGGAGGCTACTCAAAAATAATTTTTTGGGACAACTGCCGCCCTTTTTTTTCCATAAAACGGATAAAATACAGCCCGGCCGGGAGACTGCCACGATCCACTTGTACCTGCGGCCCTGTACCTTCGATGATGTTTTTTTGCAGCACAATGCGGCCTTGCGCGTCGCTGAGTTCGAGCAGGCCCGATGTGCCGGGCGGGAGTTCGATGTGCAGCGTTCGCTCGGCAGGGTTGGGCCATACACGCAACATCGAAGATGCTTTAGCGCTCGGTTCCGTTGCCCCGACGAGGGTTTTAGTGCGGAGGCGCACGGCGGGGGCGGCCCCGATCCAGAGGTCGTGGTTCCCATCTTCGGTGATGTCGCCAAAACCAAGGTGGCTTGGCAGGTTGGTGTTGCTGGCGTTCAGGTGCTTCCACTCCGTACCATCGTAGACGCTGGCAGTGCCGCAGTCTTTGGTGGCCCAGAGCCAGCCCCGGCTGTCCACAAAAAGATCGGCGATGGTGTTGTTGACAAATTGAACATTTCCGCCGCAGGGTATTTTTTGCGCAAACGACTAAATGCTGCCGTCGTAGCGGTAGATGCTGTCCCTTCGGCAAGCCCACACCGTGCCGTCGGGTGTAGCCGCTGCGCGAAACCAATAATTGTTGCCCGCAGGAGGAGTCAGCACCGTCCATTGGCCTTTGTAGTAACTGCTGACGGTTTTTGGCCCGCCATACCAGAGCCGACCATTGGCCTCGCGCAAGGGGGGCCACCAGATGTCTGGTATACCGTTTTGTCCCATTGGGTACTGCTCCCATTTTTGGGTGGCCGGGCGGTATATTTTGACAAAACTGTCGGTGTCCCAAGTGCTGACTCCTATCACTTCACCTTCCACACCCGTGCCTATCGCATAAAGATTTTGCGGCGCGTTGGGAGTTGGGTCGGGTATCAAGACCCAATTGGTGCCATCAAAGTGGTACAGCCCCTCGCTCGTGGCCAGCCACATCTGGCCAGCGGCACCAGCGGGTACCATGTGGTACAGCGAGAAGGTGTTGAGCGGTACTATGTCGAATTGAGTGTCCACACCACTTTGCACATGGCGTCGACTGACAAAATCTAGCCCCACAGACCAGATGTGTTCTCCGCTGGCATCACTGCTGAGGTCGTATCGACCAGCAATGCCAGAACGAATGACCTCATATTGCCCGTTAGAAAATCGGTACAGGTAGCTGTTCCAGTACTGCGACACCCAGACATTGCCATAAGCGTCAACGGCCATATAATGTGGGGGGTAGAAGTTAAACAAGTCGTTCCACAGATACTCCTCCCAACCCGTGCTGGTGAGTTTTTGTAGACGGTAATCGTCTGCGACGTATACCGTCCCTGTGTTGTCTAGGCTCAGTGTGGCACAATATAGGGCAAATCCATCGTCCCATTTTGCCACCAAAACCGTCGCGCCCGAAGGCAAAAAGCGCAGTACTCGACCGTCAGATGTTAGCACAATCAGTTGGCCATCAGCGCGAAACTGCGCATCGCAAATTTGGGCGCCGCCCACCGTGCGGTGTGTCAGCAGGCCGTTGCCGTAGCCATGCACACCATCGCGGCTGACCCACCACAGCCCGCCCTGCGGATCGTTGATGAAGCGGCGGACGTAGCCCACTTCGCTCTGTGTCAGCCCGGTCAGTGCCCACGCGCCGTTTTCGTAGCGGGTCATGCGGCGGTTGCTCGGATCGACTGCCCAAGCCCGCCCGGCAGCGTCCACTCCGATGTGCTGTACTTGGGGAGCAAACTGCCCGCTGTCGCCCATCACTTCTTTGGCAGTCCAAGTCTGCCAAATATCGCCGTCTTTAAGGACTGCACCTCCTTCGCCATAGAGTGCCAGCCACAGGCGGCGCGTACCGGGCTGCGGCGCGATGTTCACCACATCTTGGCGCAGGGGGCTGTTGCTGCCATCCCAGATTTCGGCCAGTTCGCCAGTGGGGGCGATGCGCGTCATCAGCACACCCTTTCCGCCCACCCAGAGCGTGTCGGCAGAAAGGGTGTGGCAGCTGGCGGTGTTCTGGTCGTAAAAAACGTCGAAAATGTTGGGGTTTTGCGCTGCCAGCAAGGCAGGCAGCAGGAAGGCGAGGAACGCGAGTAGTTGCTTCATCGGCAGTACAGAAAGTTGGTTTAAACTTTACCTGCCAAAGATAACTGCCCGCCTCCCAGATGATATGCCAGAATTAGTCAAATGGGCAAATAGGGAAGCGAGCGAGGGGCTTGGGTGAGCAGGTGCTACTTCTTCCTCCCCCCAAAAAACCGCTTCACCTTCCCCAGCATCCGCGCAAACTTGCTTTGCTGCTTGGGCTGCGGCTCGCCAGGGTACTCAGGGCCGCTTTCCGGCACCGTCACCGAGCGATGCCCGGAGGCCCGTCGAAGTGTCCCCAAAGTTGGGATACACAAACTGGTCAAACAACTGCTGGATGCCAGGGCGGCGCAACTCAGGCTGCAACTGCGCTATAATCGGATCATAGTCGCTGCGCACATCAATTTTGTAACTGGAGTTGGAAGCCACTGCCTGCTCCGGCCAAGCAGAGTGGAGCGTGAAAGCGTAGTTCATCAGCGGGCTATCAAGCGTACACACCGGCCCCTGCGCGAGGTTGGCTGCGTCAAATATCCACACTTCGCACTGGTAATTGTTGCCGCCCGCGTTGGGGTAGTTCACCAGCACGGTGGTGAACAGGTAGCCGTCCATCTGCGGGTCGAGGCTCAGCGAGGCAGTGCGCTTAGGCACAAACTGGGTGGATTTGAGGATCACAGCGGGGTCGAACTGGTAAAAACCGGCGATTTTCATGGCTGCTGTGTCCTGACGCGAAATCACGAACGGCACCCCCTGCTGCGTCAATTTCAGCAAATCAGCCTGCGGTACAATGCGGTTGGGGTAGTCGAAATACAGGTCGTAGATGAACTTCGTGAGCAGGCGCGGGTCCATGCCGTAGCACGACCAGTAGATGTGGCATAGTGAGGCGGTAACTTCAACTCGCCGCCTTACTATAGTTGTTTACCTTGACTTCCGTACGTCCTTCACGTACAGCCCAATCGTTTTTTTGCCTTTCCACTCATCCTCGCGGAGGTTGAACACCACGTCGAAAGGGCCGCCCTGCACCTGATCGAATGCCTCGCCCAGCCCGAAACCGATGCCCGTGTGTTCCGTACCCTTACTGTCGGCGTGGCGCAGCGCGAAGCGGGCGTGGTTGTTGTCGAGGCGGCGACTTTTCCCGGTATCCACCACATGGCGGGCCACGAAAGTTGGGTTGCGGTTGTGCGGGCCGAAGGGCGCAAACCGCTGGAGCGTCTGCCAGAAAGTCCGGTCAATCTGTTCCAAGCGGATTTCGGTACAAATTTCCACTACTGGCGTTTCTGCTTCGGGCGTAATCTGCTGACAGACAATACTTTCAAACCGTTCGGCAAAAATATCCACTTTCTCTAACGGTAGTTGCATACCTGCGGCATGAGCGTGTCCGCCGTAATTCAGGAACAGGTCGCTGCACTGGTGCAAAGCCCCATAGAGGTCAAAACCCGGCACCGATCGGGCGGACCCTACCGCCCGGTCAAGGCTCCGTGTCAGCACGATGGAAGGCCGGTGAAACTCCTCCGTGAGGCGGCTGGAGGTGATGCCGATGATGCCCTTGTGCCAAGTGGGATCGAACAGCACGATACTTTTTCGGGACTGCCAGTCGGGCAGCGCGAGGAAGCGGTTGCGGGCTGCTTCGATGGTCGTGCCATCCACCACGCGGCGCTCGAGGTTGCGATTCACGAGTGCGCCAGCGGCTTCGAGCGCACTGTTGCGGTCGGCGGAAAGCAGCAGGCGCACGGCATCGCGGGCATCGCCGAGCCGCCCAGCGGCATTGATGAGCGGGCCGAGACCGAACACGACATCGGTTACATCGAGCGGGAGGGGCCGGTTGATGCGCTGCGTGAGGGCCCACAGGCCGATGCGCGGGCTGGTGTTGAGGCGGCGCATGCCGTGCGAGGCGAGGATGCGGTTTTCGCCCGTCATGGGCACAATGTCGCAGGCGATGCTGACGGCCACGAGATCGAGCAGCGGGGCGATTTCCTCTGCCGGCATGTTGTTGTGCAGCGCGAGGGCTTGGGCGAGTTTGAAAGCGATGCCGCAACCGCTCAGTTCTTTGTAGGGGTAGGGGCAGTCGGCCCGTTTGGGATCGAGGTTGGCGACCGATGCGGGCAGCCCGCCTTCGGGCAGGTGGTGGTCGCACACGATGAAATCGATGCCATAATTCTGCGCCCGCTCCACTGCTTCGTGGGCTTTGATGCCACAGTCCATCGCCACTACGAGCGTCGCGCCCGTGCTGCGGGCGTACTCGACCCCGGCAAGGCTCACCCCGTAGCCCTCTTTGTCTCGGTCGGGCAGGTAGTAGTCCAAATTTCGGTAAAAACCTGACAGGAACGAGTACATCACGGCCACGCTCGTGGTGCCATCCACATCGTAGTCGCCGTAGAGCAGGATGCGCTCATGGCGGCGCAGCGCTACATCGAGCCGTTCCACTGCGAGGTCCATGTCCTTCATTAAGAATGGGTTGTGGAGTTCGGCCCAGTTGGGTCGAAAGAAAGTCCGCGCTTCCTCCAGCGTCGTCACGCCCCGCTGTACCAAGAGGCGGCACCACATCGCGTTCATCCGAGTGGCTTCAGAGAGTCGCTGCACAGCAGCTTCGTCGGCGGGGAGTAGGAGCCAGCGGGTCATAAGGTATGGGTTATGAGGTGGGGAGTTATGAGTTATGAGGTGGTTTTTCCTAAAAAACTTGCTGTGTGGAAGTGTGGGCAGAGAGGCGTATTTTCAAAAAACACAAGAAAAGAAAATGGAGAAGTCCCGGCGGTAGCCCGCACCTCATAACTCATAACTTCCCACCTCATAACGCCATCAAGCCATTTCCAGCAGCAGATGTCCCTTGTCGACGGCGGCTCCTTTGGCTATGTTCACGGTTTTCACGGTACCGTCACTGACGGCTTTGAGCACATTTTCCATTTTCATGGCTTCCAGAATGAGCAGTGGGTCGCCTTTGCTGACGGCTTGGCCGGGTGTTACCAGCACATTCAGTACGAGGCCGGGCATGGGGGCTTTCACGGTGTTCTGTTTTTGGCTGCCGCCCACGCTAAGGCCGAGTTGTTGCACGAGCCGCTCGTACTGGTCGGCGATGTGTACGGTGTAGGTCGCGCCGTTTACCCGAAATGTGTACTGGTGGGCGGCGTAGTCGGCGGATGCTAATTCGGCGTGGTACGCTTGGCCGTCCACAAGCAGGTGGTAGCGGCCTTCGCCGTCGGGTATGCAGTCAAGGGTCTGAGCCTGTTCGGGCAGCAGGTCAAGTTCGTAGTGGCCGTTGATGGTGAGGTGGAAAGGTTCTTTCATTTTTAAGGTAGAAGAGTAGAGGGTAGAAGGTGGAGGGTAAAGCGGCGGGCAGCACACGCCCACTACCCTCCAGCTGCTACCCCTTAAAAATTCGGCAGGTCAGCACGGTAATGTCATCGGGGTACGGCTCTCGCTCGCGGTAGTGGTCCACGTGGTTCAAGAGTTTGGTATTCAGGTCTTTGGCTGGGAGTTGGCTGTGATCGATGAGGAAAGAGATGAGTTTGTCTTCGCCAAAATCTTCGCCCGCCTTGTTGCGAATATCGGTGAGGCCATCGGTGTAGGTGAAGATAAGGGCCTCGTCTGGGAGGCACACGCCGCCGATTTCGAGGAAGGGCAGTTCGGGCAGCCAGCCGAGCGAGGTGCAACCGTTTTTGAGCAGTACCACTTCGCCATCCATGAGCAGAAGCGGGGGTGTGTGGCCTGCGTTGACGTAGTGGAGGGTGCGGGTGGACACGTCGTATTTTGCCAAAAAAAGCGTGATGAACCGGTCGCCCTGCGTGACGCGCCACACGGCGGCGTTAAGTTCGTGTACGATTTCTTCGAGCGTAGGCCGTCGGCTGACGAGGGCGTGGAAACTGGCCTGAAAGTTTGCCATCAGCAGCGCAGCCGACACGCCTTTGCCGGTGATGTCGGCAATGCAAAACGCGATTTGTCCATCGGGGAACTCTACCACGTCGTAGTAGTCGCCGCCGACGGCGAAGTGTGGGCGGTAGATGCTGGAGAGTTGGTAGTTTTCCCCCGAAGGGAGGCGGGTGGGCACCAACGAACGCTGGATTTCGGCGGCCACTTCCACCTCACGGTTGAGCACTTCTTGGCGGAGTTGCTGCTTGAAGAGCCGCTTGTTTTCGATGGCTACGGCGATGACGTTGGTGATGGTGGTCACGAACTGCACTTTGTTGTACAC
>JAYSUY010000901.1:0-9020 GCA_043718855.1 Saprospiraceae bacterium
GCGCACCTTCGCGCCAAAATGCACGTCGGCTGCGGCGGCAAAAGCCCAGGGGGTGAGGTAGCGAACCAACTCGGCTTGCAGCACTTTGGAGTAATAGCCGGGGTCCAGCCCGCTCAAGAACCGCACTTTGAAATCCAAAAAAATGCGCTCGTACACCGGGTTGCGCACAGCTATGCGGGCAGTGGAAGCACTGGATACAGCCAAAAACTGGCGAATCTGCTCCAAAAGATACCCGCTGGCCTTCGGCTCCAAGTTGCCGTTGCCGTGCGCCGCCACCACCACCAGATCAGTTTGTCCCGGCTGCCATCCCTCCATCGTGCCTGCCGAGATCGCTTTGGCCTTGAACACTTCCGGGAAACGCTCCAGCGTCAGCCGCTCAAAGTCCCAGGGAGACACCGCGCGGTTTTTGTGGCGCAGCCGTTCGCCCACTCGCGCATAGTAAGCCAGCGGAGCCTCCGATGCACTGCCGCCCGTACTCGCCAGCGGCTGCCGCACCGTCTTTATCGTCGGCAAGGGTTTCAGCAGTTTTGTAATGGTGTTGGCGGGCAAGCCTACGCTCAGGTGCTGGTCAAAGCGGGCGTAACTGCCGCTCTCGTCTGGCAAAAGCGTAGCATCTATGGCTTGCGCGTACACCGCTGCTGCACGGCTGGTTTTGCCAAAATCTTTGTCAATCACGCCCCGCAGCCAGAGCAAGCCGTTGGGTAGCAGCGAGTTGTCGCCCAAGGAGTTGGCTGGCACGGTGAGAGATATCAGGCCAGGGCGTTGCAGGGTGGCCGTCGTGTCCAACGTGACCAAGTCCGCAGAGAACGGTCGCCAAACATTGTCGGCCAAGTAGCTCCACGCCACCCCCGTTTGTGCGTCGGGCGCAGCCGCAAAGTCGGGCAGCACCGCATCGCCCTCCCGCAGCGCAAAGAACAGGTGGATGCTCGCAGGCGGCGCAAAACCCGCAAGGCCGAGGTACAAGTGCCCCGAAGTCGGCATCTCTGGCGCGAGCGCCGCGCCCTTGCCCGCAGTGCTGGCGGTGCCAAAGGGGTGCAGGTGAAACAGCGCATCTCCGGCAGCGGGCGCGAACAGGTCTTCCTTCGCTTTGTAGTCGAAAGTAATCTCCCTCAGCACGGGTGTGTAGGGAGGCAAAGGCAATATGGTATTGACCGGATCGGAAGCGAGCTGCACCGCTTTTTGGGCCATCACGGTCGGAAAGTCACGGTGGCCAAAGGCTTCAAAAGGCATATTCGGGGCTTGTGCCAACACAAAGCGAACCTGCCCAGAATCGCCGGAAAAGAGTTGGCTGTCAGTACTGGGCACATTGACTCGAAGCGGGCTGCCTTGCGTGAAGGCCGCGTTCAGGTCATCGGTCGGCACTTGCAGATACTTGCCCGTAGGCGTTTTGCCGTCCACCTCTGGGCCAAATAGCGAGATTGGGTTGTCCACATCCAGCAGCGGCTGCCACCGCCCATTCACCAAGAGTTCGAGGCCAGTCTTGAAATTGGAAGAGCCTATCGAGACAGATGACCAGCCCCGATAGTGTTCCGAAAACTTGACCGGTGGGTTTTGCCACAGGAGGCGGAAAGACAGTTGAGTGAGCCGCTTGAGGAACATCTCGCGGCTGGCGACGTAACAGTGCGAGCCGGCGAAAGGTGCTGAGCCAAATGGCTGAAAGGGCTTGCGGGGAGCGACCTCCGTGTCGTCGTTGCGCACAGCGAAGGTCTTGGCTCCCTTCACTTCTACGGCGACGCTGCCGCTCTGCACCTGAAAGTCGCGCAGGGTCTCGTAGCGCCACGACTGCGGGCGCAGCGTCACTTCCAGCACGGGCAGCGCGGTACTCAGGTTGGCTTGCAGGATACTCTCGCTGTACCCCGTGACGGCTGGCAGCGTCGCCGGAAGGTGGATTTTCAGGTAGAGTTCGGCGTAGTGGGTGAGCGGGCTGGGTATCGTGCCCGGTTTGAGGGTCGCCTGCTGCAACTCCGCATACACCCAGCCTTCCGCGCCCGACAGCCGCACGGCGAGGTCAGCGGTCAGGTCGAGGCTGCCGAAGGTGCCCGAGGGCACAGGCGTGGAGGTCAATGTCAGTTCGAGGGTGCGCTCGCCTTCGGCAAGGAGGAACATGAACGAGCTGATGGCGAAACCGACCCGGCCCTGCTGCATCGTCTGTTCGGCGGCGATCAGGCTGCTCTGTGGCGCACCGAAGAGGCTCCACGTACCCTCTCGCCCGGCAGACGGGGCGGCCTGCTTTTTCTCCAAATCGCTCACTTGGCTCGCCCATATCTTCGACCCCAAGCCCAATTTTTTTTCTACAAAAATACTGTTGGCCGCAGTCACTTTGGCTTGGCTCAGCACGGTCTCCCGGTTGGTCTGGTAGAACAGGGTGTTGCCGTCGGGGTCTTTCCCTCCAGCCAGCAAAGTCCCTGCTGGCAGCTGCTGCTGCGAGGCCGATTTGGTCAAATCGAAAACGAGGTGGGCTGTGTCTGGCTTGGGGGCTTGGGGCTGCTGCCTCAGGATTTCGCGAAAATAGTGGTCTAAGTGTTTTTGAGAAAAAGCGTTTATCCCGTCCCGAACACGGGCATGGAGGGCCAAAAACGCTAAAAAAAGAGCGAATTGTGGTGCAAAATCGGTCTTTTGCTCTAAGGCTGAGGCGATGGCTGCGTCGGGGAGCATCTCTCCGGTGAGGGGGTTTTGCACCAAGTCGCCGAAAAAGGGGCGCCAGTCTCCTGCCGACCGCCCAGCCTTGTCGAACAAGCGGGCAGCCTGCGCCAGTTGGTAGGCTTGGCTCAACATCTCCCGCAAGGTGCGGTCGTCTACGAGCGCAGAGGCGGGGTCCAGCGCCGGCAGCATCCGCCGGAGTTGGGTCGAGCCGTCGCCCTGCATCATTTGTTGATATAAGTCGTTTGCGTTCATAGCCCGGGGCGGTTTCCTTCTTGGATGTAAAATGGAAAGACTAAGTTAAAACGGGAGTTAACGCTGCGGACGCGGAAGGCGACCTCGATCAGGATTTTCCCTTCGAGGAAATCGTCAGGCTCGATGCTGACGCTCTCCACTTCGATGCGCGACTCGAACAGGACGATGGCGTTGCGCACGTCGGCGCTCATGCTGGCGAGCGAACTGGCATCGGGCGAATCAAACAGGAGGTCGTTGATCTTCGTGCCGAAGGTGGGCCGCATGACGCGCTCCCCCAAGCGGGTGGAGATCAGTACCCGCAGGCTCTCCCGGATGTCGTCCACACCTTCGCGCATCACCACCGATTTGGCCGCTGGGTCAAATTCAGGGGGGAAACTCCAGCCACGTCCAAGAAATGCTTCTGCCATGATGAAATTGATGAAGTTCGGTGAAGAGTTGGTCATGCAGGGCTACCCCCCGATCATCACGGTCGGGCAGCCCTGCATGAGGGTGCCTCCGTGCGCGGAGGAGTCGCCCATCCGGGCTGCTGGCTTGCCGCCGATGAGCACGGTGCCGGAGCCTTTCACTATCGAATCGGGCGGGCCGGTGCAGACGCACATATCGCCCACTACGGAGGCGGGCATACCGCCGATGAGGACGGTGGGCGCGCCGGGGCCAACGATTGGGCCGCCGACGTGGGGAACGGGCGTTGGGCCGGGTATCTGCATGGGGCACACATGAAAGTCGCCGATTCTGGCTGCCATGGGCATAAGCGGTTGGTTTGTAGCGTGATAAAATCGTTGCTCAATTGATCTGTACCAGAGAGCCTTTCAGCGTAGCGACGGCATCGGTCTTGATTTCCGCTCCAGCGGCACCTTCCGCCTTCAGTTGGGCGGTGGCCTTGAGTTCAAGGTTGATGCCCGACTCCATTTTCAGGTCTTTCTTGGTTTTTAGGGTAAATTCTCCTCCGCTCTCGATCTGTATGCCGCTTCCGTCCAGCACGATTTTGTTGCCGTTGCCGTCTTTTATGGTGATTGTTCCGGCGTCGTCGTCCAATATCAAGCGGCGGTTACCGGGGGTTTCGAGGGTCACGATTTTTTTGTCGTCGTCGAAAGTCAGTTTCATGGCGCTCCGGGAGGTGTAGCCTTTCAAGTGGTTGTCGTCTTTTGCCGTCAGAGGGGCAGGGTGCGCGCTGCTGTGCAGCATTCCGAGCACCACTGCATGGCGGGGGTCGCCTTCCAGAAAACCCAGCACCACTTCGTCGCCGATTTCTGGCAGAAAAAACATGCCGCGCTCACTGCCCGCGTCCAAAGTCGCCACCCGCGCCCACACGCCTTCTGCGGTAGTGCTGAACACTGGTATTTTGACCAAAATGCGCTGCTCCCCGTCGGGGTCGCTTTCCAACTGCGTGACGATGCCGATTTGCAAGCCCGGCACTGGCGGCAGGAGGAGAGGGGCGATGGCGGTAGGGCCGAATCTTTCCAAGTGGGTTATCGGGTCAAGGCCAAATTGTGCATCGGTCGTCCAGTTGCCGCCACTGATTTCGTGGTGAACGCCCGTTACATACACGGGGCCGTTCATCCGCTCTCCCAAGCCTTGCAGGTCGAGCGTCGTGCCGGGTTTCACGTCTTGCCAGCCCTGAAAGCGCACACGGCCCCTGATTTTGGCTGCTCTCCGGCGCAGCAGTTGCCCATCGGCCCAAGCTTGCAGCTCGTCGTTGGGCAGTGCGCCGCCGTGGTAGAGGTCTTCGGATTCGGCACCGGCAAAACCGGCCACATCTGTGCCGGAGAGGTTGCCGTTGTCGGTCCAAACAGGTTCGGCGGCGGCGGCTTCGAGTTGCTCCTGCCCTGCGGGGTCCCAACTGTGGGCAGTCAGCGCTTGCGGCTGGGTGCGCCCGTCCAACTCCGCGTCCAATTCGAGGATGGTGGCGCCGAAGGTGGGCGAGGCCAAAGGGGTCGCGCTGATGTCGGGCTTCAGCACCGAGAGCGTACCGTCGTCGGCGAAGCAGACCAGCCCGTTGGCCTCTGCCCGCGTCACCAAGAAATCCCAGTCGCTCAGGCGGTGCTGCACCAAATGTTTTTGCTGCACCGAAGTCGTTTCTAATGTGCCTGCTGTGAGGTCGGCGTAGTCGGCCAATACCTCGGTGAACACGTCGCTGTCAGTTTTTTCTTCGAACATCCTGGTCTTCTGCTGCAAGGTCATGCGGTAGGCGGCATCGCGGCACTCGACGAGGAGCCGAGAGGCACCCGACCTGACCCGCAGCGCGTGGCGCACCACGTTTCCCTTAAAAATCAGGTTGTCCCGTGTGCTGTAGCCCGACAGTATCTCCACCTCGTTGCCCGGCACGAAGATGTCTTGGTTGCTCACTTCAAAGTCTGCGTCAGCAGCGTTGCCGTCCAGGATGTTCAGCCGGGCCACCGGCACCCGGTTCAGTTCCTTGCTCACCGAAATGGACAGTACCTGCACCGTGCGCGGGATTTCTGCACCGTTCACCAGCACTTTGTAGGTGACGACATCGGTGCGGACACCGGGCGGGATGACTCTGTCAGTGGTCGGGTTGAGCATGGTTCGGTTCAGGCTTTGAGTTGGTTCAATGGCGGGAAAAACAACTGGGTCCCGGGTTGTATTCGCCTAAAATTCAACAAGTTGTTGAATTTAGCCACTTTCAGGTAAAGCGTCGCGTCGCCGTAAATTCTGTGCGCCATCAGCGGGAGGGTGTCGCCTTCTTGCACGGTGCGCTGGTGGGTGAGGTCGGAAGACTGGTCGTTTCGGTATTGCACGAGCGCGCTCGCTTCCACGTTGGAAATAAACGTGACGTTGGCGGTAGCCCGCAGGGGGGTGCCGTCGGCTTTGAACAGTTTGAACTGATAGTTCAGCGCGGTCAGTACCCCCTCGAACATCAGGCCGTTGCCCCAGTCAATGCGCACTTGTTTGGGCCGGTGCAGCTCGCCGTGATACTTATAGACCACCTTCTCAAAGTTTTCCAAGTCCTGTGCGATACCGCTTGCGTTTTTTTTCTTTGCCGAACCAAAAGCAGAGGCAATCGCGCCCGCGATGGGGATATTGTCCAATGCCCCGCCTGCCGCAGGCGGTATCACGCCTGTGGCATCGAACAGCAGTTCAAAAGTGAGCGTCGGGGCGGCATGCTGGCTGTAGCGCCGCTCGCCTTCCGGCACACCTTCGGTCTGCTGGTCGTAACCGACCGCGTAGTTGAGCGAAAAACTCTGCGGGTTGACCAATGCCGTGTAGGCTGGGGCCGGGGCCGGGTCGTCCAACGATATAAAAACGATCTTCTTCAGTTCGTTTTTGGATACCAGGTTATCGAATACGCTCATGGTTTATCTCTCTTTTTTGTCTTCCAAAATTTTCAGCACGGCTTCGACACAGGCGGCCACCAAGGCATTGCGCTCAGCGGCCGAAAGGCGGCCCATGCTGGTTGCCGCCGCTCCGCTTTGGGTGCCCGACGCGGGGGCAGACGTATTGTCGCCAACCGTCGCCCGAATCACCAATTCTTTGATCTCCAATGGCATAGTTCGTTTTTTTGTCAAAATCCGATGCTGATGCTTGCTTCTGCCGTCAGCCCCTTGGCCAAGTCCATCGCTACACTGACGGGGTCGTAGTATTTGAAGTAGTGGTAAGAAAGCACCATCGACTCCACCACTACCGAGCCTTCCATCGCGTTGAATGCACCGATCTGGAGTTGCTTGGGCAAGGCGTGCACCACATACCAGTTGTACACGGGCAGGTGGTTTTCGTCGAGCAGCGACACCATCAGGTTGGTCGGCTTGTACTCTTGATTCAGCAGGGCGTTGTTGAACCAGTGCAGGATGCCGGAACCCAAGAACTTGCCGCGCTTGAGCGTCAGATCGCTGTACTTCGGGCGCGTAGGCAGGTTGTGCGAGAAGCGGTTTTCGCCGCCTTCGGCCCAGGGTTCCATAGCAATGTCCACCGTGAGGCCGCTGACCTCCTGGAAGCGGGCATCCTGCGGGAATTGTGGGAACAACTCGAACACCACCGTGAAGTGGAAGCCCACTGCGGGGGTTGTGAAATCTGCCATGCCGGACGGGGTTTAGAGCGTTCAGAGGAATTCCATCGTCAGCCCTTCGTGCGCCACCACAAGGGTTTCGAGCGCAGGTTCGGTGCCGGAGGAGGCGTTCAATTCTGTGGAAGTGACCTTCATAGGCCAAGCGTTTTTCACCTTCCAGGCTACCTTCGGCTCATGGTTCTCATTGAGCAGGGTGATGGTGATGTCGCGCCGCTCGATTTTGTTGAGTTGCACCGTATTCCACCAATCGTAAAACTGGTTGTCGCCCTCGAACATGCCTCGCTTCAGCGTGATGTCGCCGTGCGTCTGCATGCCTGGCATACTGATTTTGGAGTACTCTGGCATGGCCCCATCGCGGTACTCGATTTTTTGGGTGGACACTTCGAGGCCGGTCACGTCGGTGAAACCGATGCGCGTACCGCCCCAGTCAACTTGAAAGTGAAATTTAGAAAGCGGATAAGATGCCATCTTGTATCTTGTTTTGAGTTTCGAAAAAATGATTGAAGGTCAAATAGTTGCGCCCATAAAGGCGCTATGATTCCTGCATTTTGTGCGCAAAGCGCAGAATGATGAACTCGGCTGGGCGCACCACCGCCATCCCGATCTCGACGACCATTCGGCCTTCAAGGATGTCGAGCGCGGTCATCGTTTCGCCAAGTCCGATTTTTACATAAAAAGCGTGTTCTGGTTTGGCACCGGCCAGCGCGCCAGCGCGCCACTGCACCACGAGAAAATTCTCAATCATGGCACGCACCCGCACCCAAGTGTTGGCATCGTTTGGCTCGAACACGAACGGCTCGGTAGCCTTTTTGATGGACTCTTCGGCGAAGATGAAGAAACGGCGCACAGGCACATAGCGCCACTCGTTGTCGTTGCCCGCAAGGGTGCGGGCACCCCACACAAGGGTGCCTTTGCCCGTGAAGGAGCGGATGGCGTTGACAGACTTGCCTGTGGTGTGCACGTTCAAGTCGTCTTGTTCGCGGTCGTCCAACTTCACCGCAGGGCCGATCACTGCATTGAAGCTGACGTTGGCGGGCGCTTTCCACACGCCCCTCGCCCGGTCAATGGAGGCGTACAGCCCGGCCACTGCGCCCGAAGCGGGCAGCAGGCTCGTCTCCTGCTGGAGGCGAGTGGCCAATCCCCTGAACCAGGGGTGCTGGGCGAACAACTGTTTCTCCAGCCCATTGCGGGCCAGCAGTGCGTCGGAGTAGCATTTGTCGGCGGCGGTGAGCAGCACATCGGCGGCCAGCAGCAAGGCCGCGCTACGCAGCACCTCGCCGCCCCGCGCCCGTAGGGGAGGGCCTGCCGCCGGAACGATGACGGTCGCGTCGGCTGTGATCTGAGGTACCGTCGTGCCGGCCACCGGCCAAGTCACCCAGCCGCTGTTGTTCAGGAGCGGCCCGTATTCGCCGTCCACGGTGGCAGCGGTGCGGGCAGCAGGCATGAGCGTGGAGAGGATGGCTGCATTTTTCTCGATCGCGATGAACAGCGCGATAGCGTCTTTGAGCGCGGTGCTGGTCTTGAAAGCGGCCACAGCGGTTGCAAGCGTCGGTTTGGGCGGGGCCTCCATTTTGACAAAAACGGTGGCGCAACTTTGCAAAAACCGGAAGATGCCGAGGAACTCGCTCTGCACGGTGGCTGGCGTGTTGACAGTGGAACTGACGTATTTGTTCACCAACTGGTCGTACAGTGCCCGGAACGGCGAACTCAGCGTGTTGCCAGCGGGCAGCACGAGGGCTGCGGCCAGTGCGCCGAAATCTTCTTGTGTGTTGGTGAAAAACGTGGTGGCCATCAGTTGCAACGCCGCGCTGGCCTCGGCAGGCAGCTGTGCAGCACCGAGGGTGGCTTTCTGCACATTGGTCAGCAGGGCGTTGGGCGTGGCGTTGCGGGCGAACGTCAACTTGTCTATCGGAATCTCCGTGCCGTAGGTGGAAAACAGCCACGGGTAGTACGCTGCACCGTATTTGAGGTTGTTCACCCCCACCCGGTTGCGAAACTCCGCGACTGGGTCGCTGCCACCTGGGGCCGCTTTCTTGAAGCCTTCGCGCAAGTCAAACACCGAAAAGCGGTCTTGCAGCTTGTTACACTGGGCCAGTGAGAG
>JAYSUY010000902.1:0-3217 GCA_043718855.1 Saprospiraceae bacterium
TCCACTTTCGGGTTGGCTTGCGTGTGGTCGGGGCGAACAATCCAAACATAGTTGTTGCCACCATCTTGCAATACCCAAAGGTTGCCCCGGTTGTCGAAAGTGAGGTTATCGTTGCCTCCACCCCAGTCTTCGGTCACTACGTCGTTGCCGATGGTGACGCGGTAGGGCCGACCGCCCACGAAAGTTTTAAATCCGCTGACGGTTGTGCCGTCGTCTTTGAAGGAATACGTGCGGCTCAGCCCTTTTACTGCGAAATAGATATCGCCTGTGAAAGGATTGATTTCTACGTCTTCGATGCCGTTGAAAGTTGATCCGTTGGCATCTGCAAATTGTTTTACCGCATTGCGTTCCTGTATGGTGGTGTTAGGCACCAAAACCCATGTGCCAGTGGTGCCCGTAGGCTCACCACCTGCGAGGGGCTGATTGAGTTTCAGGACGTACAATTTGCCGCTGGACAGGTTCTCGGGAGCGTCCGCGATAAATTTGTAAAGTGCGCCAGTAGGGTTGTCTTCACCCTGATAAACGGTTTTTCTATCTTTTGCTACCACCACGTTCTCGTGCTCCATACGGCCCATAGCCCACAGTTTGGCGGGGCCATTGCCGTAGTTTTTTACTTTTCGGGTGAGCGGGTCAATTTCAACATTCCAGCCGATGTCGATGTATCCGTCGCCATTGGTATCTCCGCTGGTGGGCGCATCTTCTTCACAAGTAATGACTGTGCCCCAGGGAGTTACCGTGCCTGAGCAGTTCTGTTGAGTTCTGGCTACCACGGTGAAATCCACAGCACCTGAGCTGTCCACTTTCCACAGACCAGTGGCATCAGAGAAACTGAGGTCGAGGATCGAGACACCGCCGTTGAGGCCGCCCAGTTCGTGGTTGATGGAAAGGTGGCCCTTGCGGCTGTCGGTGCCGTTGGCAGGGACATAGCCGGTAAAGTCAAAAGCACCTGGTGTGTTTCCGGTGCCGATGGAGTAAGGATCGCCCGTGCCACGGAGGAACTGGAACGCATGGGTAGCCGATGGAATCTCCATGGTTTCATTCTGCAAGCGAGGCATCAGGGAGGTGAAGCACGCAATGTGCTTATCGTTGGGGTCAACGCAGCCCAAAGCCGTCGGGTTGCTGACACCTATCGGATTGAGGAAGGACAGGTCGAATGCCAAGTCGCTGTTGTTGGCGGCAAATTGGTGTACTTCGGCAGCGATGACGTTTTGCCCAGTGACGAAAGCCGTTTTGGGAACATCAAACGTGATGTACACGAGTTCGCGGTTGCCTGTCAAATCGGCGCTGGCCAGTGTGGTGTTGGTGACTGCGCCAGCAGCCATGTTCACCCGCTTCACTTCGGTGCCGTTGACATAAATCACGACACCGTCGTCGTGGCGCACCTGCAATTCCAATTGTGCCGGAAGTGCTGCGGCATCGGCGACAGTGATGCGTTTGCGGAAGTAAGTTGTGATGTGTTTGGCATTGGCATTAGACCCGAAAGACACGGTGGTGCCCAGCGAAGAGGTGCCATAGCCCAGCGGAGCGGGGCCAAAAGCCCAAGTGGTGTCGTTGAAAGTCTGGCTCGTCCAGTTAGCACCTGGGAACAGGCCCTTGTCAAGGTAGGACCAACTTTCTTTCCGTTTTACCGGATAAGCGGTGGTCACGTTTCCTTTGGGATCAATGGGGCCGCCGCCGCCGCCCAAGTATTCGATGATCAGTTTGGCCGCGCCAGCGGGCAGACCATCATAAGATTCGGATTCCCGAAGGCCAGTGCCGCGCAGCGTGAAGGCCATAGCATTGCCGGAAGCCCAGCCTGCACGGTTCACCAATGCTTGCACCAACGGTGCGATGTTGCTGCTGCGCTGGTCGGTACCGCTTTGACCGACGGTGGTCCAACTGCCCGCCGGAATGGCCCAAGACACAGAATCTTGCGTGTAGGCGCGGGAGGTGATGTTGAACGGCGTAGTCGCGTAGGCGACTGGATTGTCGTTGGCCTCGGCCTTTACCCAGATGTTACAGGGATCGGTATTTTTGTTTATAGCATCTACCTGAAACTGCAAGTAAGCCTTCTGGATGATAGCACCCTGGGGCAGTTTGATGTCGCGGAAACGAACACCCACGATTTGTGGGTCAACATTGTTGGCGGCTTCGGTGCCCAATTCGAGGTCAGAGCTGCCCGCGTCCATTTGGCCGACCGTTTTGGTTTGGCCGGGGCCTGCGATCCACTCTTCCAAGTCGTCTTCTGCGGTGCTCACCTGATAGGTGGTGGCCGTCACGGGGATGTATTCGATGATCAATTTGGCGGCGCCTGCTGGCAAGCCGTCAAACGATTCCGCTTCGCGCAGACCGGTGCCGCGCAAGAAGAAAGCAATGGCGTTGCCAGAACTCCAGTCGCCACGATTGACCATCGCCTGCACGAGGGCGGACAAATCCGAGGTGGTTTGGTCGGCTCCATTTTGGCCGACGGTGCTCCAACTGCCCGCCGGGATGGCCCATTGCACTGAATCGGGTGAAGTGGGGCGTGAACTGATGTTGAACGGAACGCTCGGATTGAAAGTCGCCGGGTTGGCATCCCACTGGGTCTTGATCCAGATGTTGCAGGGATCAGTGTTTTTGGCCGTAGCGTCTACTTGAAACTGAATCTTGGCCGATTTGATCACCGATCCTTTGGGGATGCTCAAATTGATGAAACGGATACCGACTACTTGTGGGTCGCCATTGTTGGCCGCTTCGGTGCCCAATTCAAGGTCAGAGCTGCCTGCATCCAAAGTGCCTACTGCTTTCGTTTGGCCAGGGCCCGCGATCCATTCTTCCTGATCGTCATCGGCTGCTGCTACTTGGGTGGTAAAACTGAAGAGCGGGATAAATTCCACGATCAACTTAGCCGCTCCTGAGGGCAATCCATCAAAAGATTCTGACTCGCGCAAGCCTGTTCCCTGTAGCGTAAATACCATCGAGTTGCCGGAGGTCCATCCAGCGCGGTCGATCAGTTTTTGTACCAGCGATGCGAGGTTGGCCGAGCGTTGGTCCGCGCCGTTTTGGCCGACTGTGCTCCAACTTGCGGTCGGGATGCCCCAAAAAATGGAGTCCTTCAAATACGAACGAGACGTGATGTTGAACGGTGTGGTCTCAAAAGTCAGCGGGTTGTCGCTGTCTTGTGCTTTGATCCAAATGTTGCACGGATCGGTGTTCTTGTTGGTCGCATCCACCTGAAACTGTAGGTACGCCTTGGTAA
>JAYSUY010000903.1:0-9064 GCA_043718855.1 Saprospiraceae bacterium
AGCAGCAAGAAATTCTGAGCCTGCGCCGCGAAATCACCGAGGCTGTAAAGGGCAACGTGGACCAGATGCTCGAAGATTGGGGCTTCCACCTCATTGACCTGCAAATCAACGACATCACGTTTGACGAAGAAGTGATGCGCTCCATGTCAAAAATTGTGGCAGCCAACAACCTGAAAGCCGCCGCCGAGAACGAAGGCCAAGCACTACTCATCACCAAGACCAAAGCCGCCGAAGCCGAGGGCAACGCCATCAAGATCGCTGCCGAGGCCGAGCGCGAAGCCGCCAAGATGCGCGGTCAGGCCGTCGCGCTATTCCGCGAGGAGGTGGCACGGGGCATGAGCCATGCCGCCAAAGAAATGCAGAGCGCCAACCTCGACACTTCGGTCATCCTGTTCTCGATGTGGACGGAGGCGGTGAAAAACTTTACCGAGCACGGCAAGGGTAATGTGATTTTCCTCGACGGCTCGGTGGACGGGATGCAGAAAACCTTGAAGCAATTGATGGCACTCAACGCGATGGATTCTGAGCGAAGCAAAGGCGGGAATTAGTTGGTTTGATGCACTTGGCGGCTCATCTGCCGCCTTAATATAGATAAGTTTTAACTGATTTTAAATCAGTACTTTACCTATGCAAATGGGGGCTGGGGCAAAGAAAAAATCGGGGGTTGAAATTTTTTTTGGTAGAATCTCTTGACAACCCGAAAAAAACGCCTCATCTTCGTCCCAGTTTTCATTTGGTTTTTTGGGGTTTATTAGCCGTCAGGGTGCGTAAGTATTCTGGCGGCTTTTCTTTTGGGCATACTGCTGCTGCTCCATCAGCCTCTGTTTTCTCGCCAAAACCGCCCTTCCCCATTTCCGCTGTTGGCTGGGTCAATTAATCCCGTATTCGGGAAAAAAAAATTTGATTTGCTATTGACAAGTCAAAAAAATCGCCTCATCTTTGTCCCAGTTTTCATTTGGTTTTTTGGGGTTTATTAGCCGTCAGGGTGCGTAAGTATTCTGGCGGCTTTTCTTTTGGGCCATGCTGCCAACTCTCCTTTCTCAAAAAACCACTTGTCCAATCTCCGTTGGCAGACAACCCCTTTCCCTTTTTCACTTGCTTTTCATATCCAGTGCCTTGTGCGGCCTATCCCGCAAATTTCGCAGGTTTTTGCCGAAGGGTCCTGTGCGCTTTTTTTTGAGGCAAGGGTTCGGCGTAAACGGCGGGAACCTAAATAGCCGCTCAGCGGCTTACTTTTGCCCTCAAATGCTGCCCATGCGACTTATCATGTTTCGATTGTTTGCTGTCTGCTTCCTCGCGCTGCTCCTGCTTGCTGCTTGTGGCGAACGCAGCATCACGCCGCCCCGCGAGAGCCAAGCCGAGGAGCAGCATGCTTACTTTCCGCTCAAAATTGGCAAATTTGTGGTGTATCAAGTGGACAGTGTGGTGTACGACTTTGCTACTGGTGGCGGAGTTGTGCGTGATTCGTCTCGCACCTTTGTCCGCGAGTTGGTGGCTGATACCCTCCGCGACCTGACCGGACAACTGCTCTACACGGTGGAGCGCTATGAGCGGAGCAGCTCAGATCAGGCTTGGGAATTGCGCAGCATCAGCACGGCGGCCCGCAGCGCAGATCAGGCTATTCGTACCGAAAACAACCTGCGGTTTTTGAAATTGGTGTTTCCCATGGACCGCCGTAGCGAGTGGAATGGCAACATCTGGATTGACGTGAACCAAGAAATCGAAATCGCTGGCGAGCGGATGCGCCCTTTCACAAATTGGCAGTACGAAGTAGACACGATTGATCGGCCTGCACTGGTCGGGCAGTTTGCTTTTGATTCTACGCTCATCGTTACCGAGGCCGATGACAATAACGTGATTGAGCGGCGCTACTCGCGGACGCGCTATGCCAAGCACGTCGGTCTGGTGTGGCGCGAACAGTGGATACTCGATTCACAATACTGCAACACCAATCCTCCTCCTGCTGACTGCGCTACCCGCCCCTGGGAGAAAAAGGCCGAACGGGGTTACATTCTTCGGCAAATTGTGCTGGCATTCAACTGATTGCTTGAATCAAACCCTTCACCTGCGGTGGGGCTTTGGCGGATAATCTGACGGGTCAACCGTCAATCCTCCTTCGATAAACCTATGGCGGGTAAACCGTCCACCGTCAACCGTCAACCGTCCCACTTATGTACGTTACCATCGGTCACACCAAAAAAGCACACGGCATAGCAGGCGAAATAAAAATGCACATCGAGGATCGTTATGCTGAGGATTTCCTCAAAAATGAGCGTATTTTCATTGATGTGAAGGGTACCAAGGTGCCGTACTTCATTGCTAATGTGCGCGGCACAAACGAGTTTATCGTGCAACTGGAAGAAGTGGATGCCCGCGAAGTGGCCCAAGCCTTACAATCGCGTGAAATCTGCCTCCGAGATAAAGACCTCATCCCAGACGATGAGCGCGAGATTGATGTAGCAGAAGAGGAAGGGCTTGAATATAGTCGCTTAGTCGGCTATGTGCTGACCGACCAAACTTTGGGCGACATTGGTGTCATAGAAGAGGTGCTGGAAATGCCACAGCAGGAAATGGCTTTTTTGAAATACCAGAAACGCGAAGTGCTGGTGCCGCTCAATGCGCAGTTGATCATCAAGGTAGATGACAAGGCGCGAAAGGTGCTGATGGATTTGCCTGAAGGGCTGTTGGAGTAAGCAAACCCCTAAAATGGAAACAGGGCACTAACCAATTACGGTAGCACCCTGTATAACCCCAAAAAACCAAATGAAAACTTCGTATCAAAACGCCTTTTCGGCGAGATGTTGCTGACTTGTTTACCTGTCGCTTACGCGCTTTGGTATTGCAAATGTAGGGCGACTCTTCCTGAACCACCAAGTAGGTGCAGCAAAATTTTTAAGTTTTTTTTTACCCACTCCACTTCGTGCCAAAAAACAGCGCGAATCGGATTGTTTCGGGCAAAATTGACAAAAACGTAACTTTGCTGCCGAGCAAAAAAATGTTGCTTGGAGTCCATCTGAAAAAACCGGTGAGCACAAATCGGCAAAACACACATCAATGTCCCGTTCGACATCCTCCTTTTTTACCCTACTCAGTGCCGCCCTGCTCCTGTGTCCAGTCGCTTGCGGTCCTGACAAAGAGCAAATCGTAGCAGAGAAAATCGCTGAACGCGTTTCTGATTTCCGCAAGAAAGAATCGCTGAAGTGTCGAGATGCCTTGCTGCGCGATGCCGAGAGCATAGTGGACTCGCTCTTGCTGGAAGAAGCCAGAGCGGCGCTTGGCGATTCGCTTGCTGCATTGCGACCTTTCAAGCCCGCTAAGCCGGCCTTGATACCTGCCATTGACTCCTTGTCGATTGCACCGATCTTCAAGGCTGCCTCCAGTACGCGAGGCAACAAGTAGATTTGCCCTCTCCTTTTCACTCCTTCCCAACTCATTCGTTTTGTTTTTAGAACCACATTTCAAAGGCCAGCGCAGCGGCTGGATAGAAGTCATTTGCGGCTGTATGTTCTCTGGTAAAACCGAGGAACTGATCCGCCGACTGAAGCGGGCAAAAATCGCTGAGATGAAAGTCGAGGTGTTCAAGCCAAAAGTGGACACCCGCTACGACGAGTCGGCCATCGTATCGCACGATACGACATCGGTGTTGGCTCAACCAGTAGACGACTCTTCCAAGTTATTGAAAATCAGCGATGAAACTGTTGTGGTTGGCATTGACGAGGCCCAGTTTTTTGATGCCTACCTGCCTGAAGTATGTCAGGAACTGGCCTTGCGCGGTGTCCGTGTCATCGTTGCTGGGCTGGACATGGATTTTCGAGGCCAGCCTTTCGGCCCCATGCCACACCTACTGGCAATCGCTGAGTATGTCACCAAGGTCCACGCGATCTGTGTACACTGTGGCAACTTGGCTACTCACTCGTACCGCTTGGCCGAAGAGGACTCGGTGGTGCTGCTGGGCGAAAAGGGCCAGTATGAGCCGCGCTGCCGCACCTGCTACCATCAGGGGAATATTTTGAGGCTGAAATAAAATCCTTTGAGGTTATGGCGTGCCTACCGAAGCCTTGAAGGCTGACAGTGCTTCCAGTTATTTTTATTGGTAAAAACTTAGGCAGCCCTTTTGACATCTAGGGCAAACGCATCAAAATCTGGACGCCCCGGAGAGCCTGTCCCGATGAAGTAAGTCGGGAGGCGTAGCATGGGTAGAAATATGCCGGCGACAGCCCACCAGCCCCAGCGGGGCGCAGCAAAAACAGGTGTCTGCTACGCCCCGCTGGGGCTAAAACCTTCTGGGGGCAATCTGTCTACCCATGCTGCGCCCCGCTGGGGCTTCAACACGGCATCAAAACGGATTTTGAGGTAAAAATCTGTTTGAATCCGTTTTATCCGTCCCATCCGTGTCCCATTCTTGTCGCGGTGGGCGCACGGTTAAGTTTTTACGTTTATTGTTGAAAATTTCAGTGTTAAAACAACTAAAATTAAAACACCCTGTTCTCGCAGCATACTTTTCACCAGTTTAAACTTTTCAACATCATGGCATCTACAACTTGGAACCTAGACCCTGCACACTCCGAAGTCACTTTTCGAGTGAAGCACTTGGTTATCGCGACTGTTTCGGGCAAATTCAGCAAATTCTCTTCTGCTGTTAGTACAGACGGTGACGATTTTACGACCGCCAACATCACCTTCGAAGTGGAAACGGGTTCGATTGATACAGGGATGGAAATGCGTGACAACCACCTGCGCAGCGACGAATTTTTCAACAGCGAGGCTTTCCCGAACATGACCTTCACCGCTACAGCCATCCGCCAAGTGGACGGCAGCGAACATGAAATTGATGGTCACTTGACCATCCGCGACGTGACGAAACCGGTGACGCTCAAAGCCGATTTCGGGGGCATCGCCAAAGATCCCTACGGGCAGATCAAAGCCGGTTTTGAAGTGGAGGGCAAAATCAAGCGCAAGGAGTTCGGTCTTTCTTGGGATGCGCTGACCGAAGCGGGCGGCGCAGTAGTGTCGGATGAGGTGAAGTTTCAGGCCAACGTGCAGTACATCAAGCAGTAGACTGGAAGTGCTAAATGGTGGAATGATGAAACCTGACACCACTGAATTCCATAAAACAGCGATCCGCTGCGTCGACTGACGCAGCAGATCGCTGAGTTTCTATCGCTGCACCACCACCTTTGCCTGTTGTCGCAGATTATCTCCGATCACTTCCACCCAGTACAACCCAGCAGCCCAGGCCCCAGCGTCCACGACCGTCAGGCCGGAAGCATTGGAAACACTCATGCACTACGCGGCCCAGCGCATCCCACACGCGAAGCGTATAGGGCGAATCGGGCAAGGTGATGGTGAAGGAGCCTGTGGCCGGGTTGGGCGCGATGCGTACAGCACCAGTGGAAGGTCTACAGCCGACCGCACCTTAGGCACCTTATGCGCAGCACAAAAGTCTGCGGCACATTGACGTGGTGGCGGCACACGTCGGTCGCACTGACCAATTGTACGCTGTAAAAATTTGCCATCGGCGTGAACAGCGCAACTGCTGCACTCATATCTGGCTCTACAACAAACAATTTCGAGTAGTCGAAAGCCGTGTTCAGTGCCGCCACGCGCCCTCTGAGTTGCTGCGAAGGTTGGTGCCGTCCATCGTGCAATCCTTGTCGGAAGGCAAGGTGCCTTGTGGATATTATAGGTGCTGGCGACGCGAGTGCTTCGGGCTGCCCGGGGCGGGCTTACCGCCTGTATAGCCGTCGATTGGGCAAGCCAGATTGTAGGCCGATGCCGCCGGAGCGGATATCAACGGGATGAGATTGCTTACACCACAACCCAATGCTGTGGCCGAGCGAACCAAGATGTACTCGTCGGGTACAGGCCCAGTGGAGTTGCCATTAGGTCAAACTTGTTCCAGAAATTGCGCCGGGCGCGGATCGAAGCCCCCGGGTTGCGCTTCTTGTAGCAGATGTCGAAGCATTTTTACAACCCTTCGGTCCCGCTTGCAAACGGAATTCGTTGGGCCGCAGACTGCTGCTGTTGATGTCGGCATCAATGTTCAGCAGCACATCCTGCCCAGCGATACAGGCAAAAGTGCAATCCAAAATACGGGCGCAGTCCATTGTCACCAGACCATAATTGTAGGCATTGGGGCCGCCAAACAAGCCACCGTTTACATATATCCCGTAGTTCCCGTTTTTCAGCGTAGCCCCATTGCGCAGCGTGATGTTGTTGCCGTTAGCGGTCGCATTTATGCCAATGTCGTTTACTTAACTCATGTTATGCACTGGGTGCATTCCAAGTTGTCGCTCAGGCTGCTTTTGTCAAAGGCTTAAACTGTTGGATAAGGTTTGTCACTCTGTCCCATTTGTCGCTCATATAAGTTACCCTGAGATTAAGGATGTTGGCGGCTCCCTGTTTTGTCCAATGCTGCCCGGACAACTTAACGCGACGTTGCACGACGATTCGGTGGGTGGATTCAATAGCCCCTGAACCAATTAAAAACACCTGGTCAAGTGTGGGTCAGCCACAGCAAAATCATTTTCAGGTTCGCAAGGACGTGCGTCCTCATTGCTAGACTAATGTCGCATCCGGCAGGTGACGCACGAGTAAGCGGCCACATTTTCTGCCCCATTTCGTTCTTCGTCCGTTAAAATGTCCCGCATTGCGCCCTCCTCATGCCTCATGGCGCAAAAAATCTGTCTCGCCTACTCGTACGTCACCTGCCGGATGCGACACTAATGATATGTGAATACTGTAACTTATTGATACAATTATGTAACACTTCTGCGCATAAGGGGACAGACCTTTGTTCAAAATTAAATCTAAAATCATTCTTATGCCTTTATTCAATGTTTTGATTGCACTAATTGTTGTGGGTGTTCTTCTTTGGCTTGTAAACACCTATATACCCATGGATCGCAAGATCAAAAATATCCTCAACGTAGTGGTCGTGGTCATTGTAGTTATTTGGTTGTTGAGGGCTTCTGGCCTTCTGGGTTCTTTGCAAAGCATACGTTTGTAAAAAAGTCGACCAGTCATTTTTTGCCCTCCTTCACCAGCATAGGTTCATTATGAGGGGACAGGGCAAACGAATTAAAATTGTTCTTAAAAAAAATCTGTTTTTAACTTGAAACGACACGCTGCTGTTGGGATTTTGTTTTAAAAAGCGATTTTTGTCAAATACTTTTAATGCGTCTTCTCTGGCCATGTATTAAAGATGTAGCGTGTTTTTAAGTATGTGAAGCCCATGCTGTGATTGGAAGTACCATTTACCCTATTTCTTCATTCTTACCCGCTCCTGTGGGCACTGATAGACATATCATATCCTATCAAATAAACACGAAAATAAAAACAACATGGGCAACCTACTTTATGGCATTGCAGTTATTGTAATCATCTTTTGGGCAATTGGTTTTTTCGCTTATGGCGCTGGTGCAATCATCCACGTGTTGCTCGTCATTGCAGTCGTCTCCATACTGCTAAAAGTTATTCGAGGGAATAAAGCACTCTGATTTGATTATTCAATCTAAACATCATGCGAACAATTCTATTGGCTACTTGGGTAACCCTGCTGGTTTCTGCCTGCACGGGTACTGGCCAACCGCCTATAACCGATCGCTCCGTGCCTATCCAACCAGAAGCCACAGGGAGCAACCAGAACTCAGCGCAGCAGGGCAATGCCTTTTCAATCAGTACAGAGGCTTATTATCAGGCTACCCTCCATTCACCCTCTTCGCCGGGCCGTGTAATCAGCCTGAGTTTGACCCCGGAGCGAAAAGCCGAAATGACCACCGATTACCTTGACAAAAACCCAACAATGTTAGATACAGGTAATTGGACCACCTTAAATACAGGCAATCTATTGCTCCATCTGAGGCGCGTAGGAGAGAAAGACAGCATCATGCTAGAATTCAAAACAGATGGTGACAAACTCGTTTATGTAGGCAGTGAATACGGTACTGCTGGGCTTATCCTGTGGGTGAAGCCTATTCCAGAATCAAAATAGCCTCCTGTCTTTGCACATGGTGCTTAAAACAAAAAAGATGAAGCCAAACATAGGTATTTCTGGCAAACACTTGAAGAACAGTACTGTAGTACTGTCAGATGTTTTGGCCAACGAGATGACGTTGTACGTCAAGACCAGAAAAGCACATTGGAATGTCTCTGGGGCAAGTTTTATGGAACTCCATAAATTATTCGAAAGTCAATACAGACAATTAGAAGAATCGATTGATGAAATAGCTGAGCGCATTGGAAAATTGGGTGAAAAAACGATTGGCACTATGGATGAATTCTTAGGCCGTTCTTCAGTCAAGGAACATCCAGGGAAATATTCTTCTTCCAAAGATACGCTCATTGAGTTGTTGGCTGACCACGAAACGATCATTATTCACCTGCGTAAAAGTGTTGATGATTGTATTGAGCACAACAAAGATGCTGGCACGGGAGATTTTCTGACAGGTTTGATGGAGCAGCACGAGACAACGGCTTGGATTATCAGAAGATACTTAAACTGATTTCACTGGTCAAGTGAAAGCAAATAGTCCGAGGGTTTGTATTTGCTCAATGCCCGAAGGGGGCATAGCATACCCGATAAAAATGGGGTCGCGTCGCCATACAAATGAGCAACAATAATGTGACTTCTTACTAATCTTGCAATGCCTACTAGACTAAAGGTAGTCGCCTTGAGTCTATAAAAATATGTTCACAATTAAAAACAATTAAAATGAAGAAGTTGACAGTATGTATATTGGCAGCAATGTTATTGATGTCATTCAACCCAATGCCCTTGAAAGCAGAAGCGCAAACAGGTCCTGTTGCCACTGCAATCAGCAAACCCACAGAATCAACAGCGGCAAATGTCCTCCTCAACAGGTTGAATGAAATTAACTTGATGGATAAATCAAATCTTAGTCCATCTGAAAAAAAGCAACTTCGGAGAGAAGCCCGCTCTATAAAAAAACATTTTAAAGCAGTGAGCGGAGGCGTGTATATTTCTGCCGGAGCACTCATAGTTATCTTAATACTGGCCCTTATCTTGCTTTAAACAGTGTTTAACCTACAGAAAATACGCCAA
>JAYSUY010000904.1:0-3215 GCA_043718855.1 Saprospiraceae bacterium
CTTGTGATGGTACCACCGGTCACCGTCCATTCGTACTGATTTCCGGGGGGGACGACTGTGTATGGATAAGTCGCGCCAGGACAGATGTTAGTGCGCCCCGTCACAGCGGTTATGGGTACCACCTCTGGCGAGATCGTCACTTCGGTGGCCAGCCCCGGACAAGTGGACTCACCATTGTTATCCAGAATGATTGCATACACATTGAATGTACCCGCTCCGCCGAAAGCCGTGTTGAAATCAAGCCCTCCGAGCGTGTTGACGTTGGGGGCGGTTGTTGTCGTCCAGAAGTGGGCATTGTTGCTGATGTTCCAGATGATCTGATAATTGGGGGCCGGGGCCGGGGTTACGGTAAATGTGGGACTGCTGCCATTGGAAAAATTGTAGCAAAAATTGCCCTGCGGGCTTACAGTAATGTTGTAATCCACCACTTGCACCACCAAAGAAGCAGTGACTGTACAGTTGGCGATGATGTTGCGCACCGTCACGGTCACGGTGTACTGAGAACCAGCGAAACCCTCCAGATCCACATCGAATGAGGAGCCACTTGCAGTGCCAACCAGCGTAGCACCTACTGGATCAAGCGACCAGTCGTAGGTACAGCCCGGCCAGTTGGGTACCGAGTACACGTTATTGTCTTGCTCATTGTCACAAATCAGCGTGGGGCCATTAATGTCCAGATCGGAGGGGATGATCGGCACTTCCACCGTAGTCGGTAGCGGACAAAGCGCGTCGGGGCAAGTCAGCGTCACCAAGCCAAACCCGTTGGCCGGTGGGTTGTCCCACACTACGTTGATGCAATTCCAAGTGTTTCCCTGAGACGAGGTTCCGCCAGTTACGCTCCATGTCAGATTGGTGCAATCTGTTGGTGCACAGTAGGGTACAGGGTCGCCATCTTGGCACACTACAGAAGGACAGGTGATGACCGGGGCCGCGTTCGGGTTGACAGTAACGTGCATCACAGCATCGTCAGCGCACCCCAGACAGTTGGTGGCCGTTACGGTCACATCGTACTCACCAGATTGAGTAAAAGTGAACGAAAAAAACTGGCCAGCACCGCCACCCAAAATAGTGCTTGGATCATTCGATGCGGTTACCCTCCAAGTATAGCCACCCAGATCGAACGGAGTTGGGTCGCTGAACGAACCCTCAAACGTGAGGGACTCATTGAGGCAAATGCTTACCGAGCCGTTGGCATTGGGATGCGACAGCACCGAGATGCCTGCCGTTGGCAATGGATACACTACATAAGACCTGCACACTTTCCGCTGACAACCGTTTGCCCCGGTTGCCGTCACGCAGACCTCAGCCGGGCCAGTACCCGAAAATCTGATCATGGCGGTACCTGCAAAATTATTCACAGACTCTACCGTAGCCCCACCCGTAGTCTCCCAAACGTAACTCAGCCCTCCAGTAGCCATGAACTCAACCAGTTCATTATGGCAATAACCGTTCGTGATGCTCACCTTGCCTCCTTCATCGCCAGTCACGCAGGAGTGTGAAACGGCTGGTGTGAGGGCAACTTGAGGCAAAAAACCGATGGCTACACTCAGGGTACACAAGCCAATTTGTTGTCCGTTGGCATCCCAAAACCGAGCGGTTAAATTCCCAGATGCTCCATTCCCCCAAGTGACGTTGGCCGTCGTATTGGTTTGGGGCGGAGTCAAAGTACCGCCCAGCACGCTCCATTGCGTAGTGACTGTTCCATTGGGTAGGTCGCTGGGATCAATGTTGTAAGTGTGCTGGCTGGTTGCGCAAACAGGAGATTGTCCATTGATGCACTGCGCAAAAGCGCTCTCGACCGCGATGAAGAAAAGGAGCATCAAAGACGCTCTGATCAGGTGTTTAAATTTTAGCATGACAAAAATCGATTTAAGTAGTGATACTGATTGCAAACTGATTCTGTTGAAAAGTCGCTGAAATTTGGTAATCATTGAGGCAAAGGTGACCTCTTGCGCGCTCGAAAAAAATAACACATCCTCTCGCTTTTTCCAGAGCCATCTTCCCTCTGCGCAAATGAAAAAGGTCTACCCGGTCCAGATTGACCAAGTCAGCCGTGCCATGCGTTCACGCAAGCGTTGAGGCAAAGGTGGCCTCCCCGTGTACCCAAAAAGAACTACGGTTTTTGCGTTTTTTCCACCGCAAAAAACCCTTTCCTCGACCGCGGAGGAAGGCTCTGCTGGGTGGTTTTTAGCAGTAGCCCTGTGTGGGCAGGGTGCGGCAGTGCGGCGCGGTGGTGGGGGAGTGAGGTTTTGGGGCAAAAAAAAGGCTGGCTCGGCGGTGGTCGCCAAGCCAGCCTGCAAGAAGTTGTTCACCTGAGCCATTCTGAGGCAGCGATTGCGCAATATGAAAGGGTGAACGGAAAGCCATCAGACATGCCTCATGTCTCAGAACCACCACAGTTGTACAGCCACGGATAACCGCAGGAGGTACGACCGTTGTAGCCCTGAGTTCTCGTCTGGAATACAGGCACCCAAAAACTAGGTGTCAGGATTGTATTCTGTGATATTATGCCACTTCGAAAAATTGCTCCACCTCCACCAGCACCGGTCAAGTTATCGACAGTAATGCGATACTCGCGATCATGCCTAACATTGAAGGGAACAGGAATTGCCTGGGAGTTCAAGGTAGCCTGGGTAAAAGTTTGTTCAACGACCCATGGATTGACTGGACAAATGCGCGATTCGATCCTCACGTTATAGTAGCGACTTCCGGGAGGGACGAGCGTCTCCATATAAAAGCGAATGCTTCCAGCGCAAGACTCAGACTCACCGCCCCTGTCCATTGTTGCATCAGATTCTGGGCTGACGGGACGTTCGTTTTGAGCCGCCTGTTCCACATCGCTGGTCACGGATGCAGGTTCCTTCTGGCAAGAAGTCCAGAAACAGGACAAAGCCAGAAACGCGGTGATGCTTGCCAGAAAAAAGAGTTTCTTTTTCATAAAAGTGAATTTTAAAGCGAAATGCCGAAATAAATCTGTTTCGCTTTGTTTGTGAAAAATTTAGGTTTGGTGTCTCATTATGATGTGAAGGGACACTTGATCGCGCAGTCGTTGAAGCAAAGGTGACTGTCCCGACCTCCTGAAAAAAATAACACATTCCCCCCCTTTTACCAATCAGAAATCTCCTTCTGACCTTCGGATTGCCGCAGGAAGAGGCCTACACGCAGCATTGTCAAAAAGACAAGCCCTGTCCGTTTTATACGGACAGGGCTTGCTT
>JAYSUY010000905.1:0-9061 GCA_043718855.1 Saprospiraceae bacterium
ACTCCTTTCAAACTTCAAACTATTGCCATTTTTGCCTCCGGCGGCGGTAGCAATGCTCGATGTATTATGGAACACTTCAGCGGCTCGGAGCAGGTGCAAGTGGCACTGGTGGTGAGCAACAAAGCCGACGCAGGTGTGTTAGAAATTGCTGCCGATTATGGTGTGCCGACGCACCTGATTTCCCAAAAATCTTTCTACGAAACAGAGGATATACTACAGGTTTTGGCAGAAAAATCAGTGGACTTTGTGGTGCTGGCCGGATTTTTATGGCTGGTGCCGGGCTATTTAGTGCGGGCTTTTCCTCGAAAAGTTATCAATATTCACCCTGCTCTGCTACCCAAGTACGGAGGTAAGGGAATGTACGGGCATCACGTGCATGAAGCGGTGAAGGCGGCCGGGGAGATGGAGACGGGCATCACGATTCATTTCGTGAACGAGCAGTACGACGAGGGAGACATCATTTTTCAGGCAAGATGCACAGTATCTCCCGATGACTCGCCAGCCGACATTGCCCAAAATGTGCTGCGCTTGGAACACGAGTATTTCCCCCAAGTGATTGAAAAACTACTTTCTCCCCTGTTGTGACTCCCGACGCTGCGCTCAGTCTCCCCCGGAATGTGTCCAACGTTCATCGTTTACAGTTCATAGTTCATAGTTAACCATGTTATTTGCTGTCGGCTCAAAAGTTAGGCTCCGTTACACAGGAGAAAGTGGAGTAATCGTCAGTATTCTGGACGAGTCCATGTTGCAGGTGCGCTTGGACAGCGACCCAGACTTACTCATCCCTGCTTTTGAGGAGGATTTGGAGCGGTTCACGGAAGCCAAGCCGATGATTTTTGTACCCGGAAAAAAGAAAGAAACGCCAGAAGCACCACCACGCCGAGAATTGAAAAGTCAGTACATCGTCTTGAAACCCAAAGGCTTGCAGTTGGCTTTCGAGCCTATGCCCGGCCGAGACGATACTGTGACCCGCTACAAGGTGTGGCTGCTCAATGATACGCTGCACGAGTTGCTCATCGAACTTGACTTGTACACCACAACCAGAGACGTGCTGACTGCTGACGACAAAATCGGGGCTTCGACCGCGCTTGAACTGGGAGATTTGCTCTACGACGACCTCAACGACGCGCCCGAAGTATGGCTCTCGGCAAGGCGACTCACCACCGCAGGGGCTGATGAGCCTCTTGAACGCAGCCTGAAAATCCGCCCGAAACAGTTTTTCAACAATATGCTTACGGCCCCTGTCATTCATGTGCTGGCCTACACATTCGTACTGCTTGACTCTTTCGAACCACAGCAAAAAAGCACGGAAACTGAAGACCTGAAAACCTACACGAAGCAAAATTTGCGCGTTCGGAAGCTCAAAAACGATGAACGCTCTGGTTTGTATCAAGCCTTCAATGTGGAAGAATTTGCCCATTTTGTGCCTGAAATCGACCTACACATCCAAAGTTTGAACAAGGGCTATGCCCGCTTGGACAAGAGTGAGATACTGCGTATCCAGATGCTTCACTTCCACCAATTTTTGGAGAAAGCCATCCGCCTCGGCATATCCAGTGTGTTTGTGATACATGGGGTGGGGGAGGGCAAACTCCGCGATACGATTGCCGAAAGCCTACGGCGGCACCCTGATGTATGGCGTTTCAAGAATGAATATCACCACAAGTACGGCTATGGGGCTACTGAGGTCACTTTTAGTTTGTGAAGTGATTTGACCTCAAAATCAGGGAGTTTACGGATATATTCATCGGGATAAACCCTGATTTTGCGTTCCCAATCCTCTTTTGGAACGCTTCTTGAACCAATGGTTTCGTATTTTAATCCTATCTGTTGAAGTCCTCAACTTGTTAGTTAAAACAAACACTGACTGATGGAATTTTTCTCAACTGCCGATTCAATCGTGCAGGGTATCCCTGTACATGTACTTAATCACTCCACAAAACAGCCAAGCATAGTTGGTGACATGATGCACTGCGATGTCGTTTTTGGTTCTCCTAAAGAGGACTGTCGTGGCACAGGCATTTGCCGCATCGTCACTTCTTACAAAAATGGCGCGGATCACCTGAAAAAGAGTTGCCGCCATGCTCCAGCCCTTTTGTGCAGCAGTGATGGAGGCAAATCTTTTTCCCTCCTCTTTCGCCAAAGCGACTTGTGTGTGCACCTAATGCGCCACTACTTTTCTCAAAAAAAATTTTTAGAGATCAACCACTCCTGTGCCTTACCAGCATCTGTAGTGTCAAAAATGGGGCTTAAGAGTCATTTGGTACCCGTAGGAACACACCCCGTTTTATCGGGAGGTGGATATTATCGCATTGATTTTCGTCTGCGCATAGATTAGATCAAGGTTTTTCAAATTTGCTAAAAGGTGTGTGGTGGAGCAAGGCTTTGTACCTTAGCCCGGTAAATTTGCTTTCACCACACACCTTTCCAAAACGTGTTCTACCGCAACGAAATCTGGTTCGGCTTACTGTTCGGGCTACTTTTGCCACTTTGCTCCTTTGTTTTTTTGTTCGAAGTATTTAGTCTGCTTGAATCAAAAGGCGCAGCCAGTGGCACTGGGCTTTCTGTCAATTTCCGGGAACGTACATTGGCGATTGTCGCCATAGCGCTCAACATCCTTCCCTTAAATTTGTACAAAAAACGCCGCTGGGATTTATCCATGCGCGGGGTGGTCATCGCTACCGCGCTCTTGGCGTTTATGTGGGTCATTCTCTACGGGATGAAACTTTTTTAGCCATTTGATTGCGTGAACTGTGCTTCATCATAGTTTCTTGCGGGCAATGAGTGCCATTTTTACACAGCACTTGTCTGAAAAATGCCATTGCTCACTACACGTCACCCGCTTGCTGACGCAACACTCGGCCTTTGGCTCGTTGCTGAGGAAGAGTACTTTTTCCGCAACGACCTGCCTCTCTCCAATGCGGAGGAGCATGATCTTTCTACTTTAAAAAATGCCCGTCGGCTGGAATGGCTGGCTGGTCGTTGGCTGCTTCACTGGCTTACTGGTGAAGCACAGCGGATTCCGCTGGCAAAAGATGCCTTCTCTAAACCTTTTTTTCTCAACCAGCCCGACTTGCATTGCTCACTGAGCCACTCTCATGGTGTGGTGGGTGCTTTGATAGCCGACCAGAATTGCGGTTGTGACGTGCAGGTACTGGTGGAAAAAATGCCCCGCTTGGCTCCGAAATTTCTCAGCGGCACGGAGGCGAAATTTGTGAGCAACCACCGTCCCGAAGTGCAATTTGACCTATTCCATGTTTTCTGGACGGCCAAAGAAAGTATGTACAAAGCCTATGGATTGAAGGAACTGGATTTTCGAGGAAACATGGAACTTGCGCCCTTTGAGTGGGATGGTGAGGCGGGCCAAGCCGTAGGATTGCTGAAAAAAGATGGGTTTCAGCGGGTTTTTCAACTGAATTTTGAAAAGTCGGCCTTGCCTGATGAGGATGGAGCGTATATCTGCACCACCTGTTTTGAAAAATTTTAGGCAGCGGGCAACCCAATGGCCCACATTGCCGCCAAACTACATATTGACCCTCATGCAACAATTCAATGACCAGGATTTGGTGAAAGGTGTGCTACAAGGTAGTCCGGCGCATCAGTCTGCGTTGTACCGCCAGTATAGCACCCCGATGTTCAGGGTCGTGCTGCGTTTTTCTCGCGACAGGGCAGAGGCAGAGGACATGATGCAGGACGGGTTTGTTCGAGTGTTTCGAGATATGTCGCAGTTCAGGAGCGAAGGAGCATTGGGTGGATGGATACGGCGGATCATGGTGAATACTGCGTTGAGCCATTTGCGCAAACAACGAGATTTTATCCGCGACATACCAGACTTCAGTCCTTTTGAAAACATCCTGCGTACTGACGAAGACTTTGCCTCCAACCTTGATGCCGAGACCCTGCTGAAATACCTCCAAAGACTTCCACCTGGCTACCGCACCGTGTTCAACTTGTACGCCATTGATGGGTATAGCCACGAAGAAATAGCGGATCAATTGGGCATCTCCATTGGTACCAGCAAAAGCCAATTGTTCAAAGCCAGAGAGTACCTTAAAAAAATATTGGATAAATCCTTTATCCAAAACAGAACATAATCACCAATCAAAACCCGAACTTTTTTTGCAATGACCGACCCGAAGCAAGAGTATCAATCGCTGGACGAACTGTTCCGCAAAACCTTCGACAACCTGCCAGAATCTCCCGCGCCATCCGGCTGGGATGTCCCTTCGGAGCGGGTTTGGAGCCATGTGCAAACCAATATTCAGGCACCCAAAACAGGCTGGACGCTTCAAGCCATTGGATTGGTATCAGCATTTGCCGTGACCCTGGCTGTAGGGCTTTACCTATACACTGCCCGTCAATCAGAGTTACAACCTGTGCCGCTGCCCCCAGTTGCACCAGTTGAAGTGCCTGCTGCTAACACGGGTCCGACAGTAAACAACCCAGCCGCTACGCAACCTGATATGCAGCCTGTGGCTAAGCCTATCAAATCGCAACCAACCAAGCCCAAAGCAACGAATCCCGCTGCCAACAGTGCAGAAGAAAACGCCGCGGATGGTAAGCGATCATTGCCCAAAGCAGCTCCGCTGCCCGGCACAAAGCCAGCCTCACCCAATTCTACAGAGCGGCAACGCTCCGAAGGTGGCAAGAAGGATGGGCAAGATTAGATACTTGCGAAGTGTCCTAAAAGCAATTGGGCCAGCATGTGTACTTCACATACTGGCCCAATTACTTTTAGGACACTTCGCTCAATTGCCTCCTTTGTCGTTGATCCTCAATCCCTCCAGCACATCTTTCGGCTTTTTCCTTGGCGATACTTCGCCTTTGAGATACAGCAAGTTGCGTGCATTCGGCGATGAGTTGTCATACACAATGATGCCCGGAATGGCACGGCCAATTTTCCCCCGGCTGTCGAATTCGATGCGTAGCGTAGCCGTTTCACCTGGCATCACCGGGAAGTTGGGATAGCGGAGCACAGTGCAGTCGCAACTTGTTTTTACCTCCCTGATGATGTAAGGCTCACGGCCCGTGTTGGTCACCTTGAATGAATCCAACACAATGCGACCTTCCTCCACTTTCCCAAAATGTACCGTGTCGCGGTTCCAGCGTACAGTCGTCGAGGGCAGTTTGTCTGATCGCTGCTGGATCATGTTGATATACTGTTGAGCCTTCGCTCGGTTGTCGCTGCTCACTTGTTCGTAAGTCTGCTGCACCTCCTTGTCGAGGTTGGAACCGAGTGTTCGAAGGTACTCAAGCACCTTGAGTTTTTGCTCAGTAGTCAGTTTGCGCAGTTGAGGCCGGATGTCAGTGGGCGGCGCATCAGGCTGCGCAGACAAGACGAGAGAGCCGGACAACAGAAAAAAACAAGACAACAGGACGCGAAAATTTTGGGTCATGGATCGAAAAATCAGTTTTGCTTAATTCTACTTTGTTAGATTAAAAAAGTGGGATTGTCATGTCGTAGCGAAGCGGAGACATCCACACAAGCCAAGTCTTTTGGGAGGTCACCTGAGTCCGGGTTGTGTAGACATCTCCGCTTCGCTACGATATGACAATTCGTTTTTCTCTAATCTAACAAAGTAGAATTAAGTATCTCGCTAAAATTAATTCAGGTTATCTCGCAAAGGTGAAGAGGCGCAAAACTTTGATTCATAACACTTTGCGCCTCTGAGTCTTTGCAAGATATTTGTATTGGGGTACTTAAAAACCATCTTCAGAGTCAACGTCGTCGGCTAAGCCGCCATCGCCAAAACCCAAGTCATCGTCATCATCGAAGTCTTCTCCATCAAGGTCATCTTCTTCCACCTCATCTTTGTCAAAATCCTCATCGTCAATTCCAAACTCTTCTTCGTCCAGGTCATCGAAGTTGTCATCTATGTCGTCATCTAAAATTTCTTCTTCTGGTTCAAATTCGTCGTCGCGTTGTGCAGCAGATGGGGTGCCGACAAGCGTAGCCGGTCGGGAGTGTCCGATTGCGAGTGTCTGGTGTTGCATAGTTGAAAAAACGGGTTGGTGAAAAGTGATGGTTGGTTGGGCAAAGGAAGTGAATTGGCCGTACTCCAATTTCAGTTTTGCATTTTTTCGGGAAAAACGATGAAGCCGGGCGGTACTGCCCCAGCCAGCCAAACCCCGTTGTCCGACAGAAAAAACGGGTGTCCCTGGCGGTGCATATCGCCTGCACGAACCAGCAGAATGACGGGAATGCCATGTCTTTCACCCACTTTTTGGGCTGTATCTGCTTCTTTGCTGAGGTGAACGTGCTGTCGGCGCATGGGCAACAAGCCCGACTTTCGGATGGCATTGAGCGATTTTTCGGCTGTGCCGTGATACAAGATTTCGGGCGGCTCCTGAGCGCTCAGGCCCAAGTCAATGGCGATGCTGTGGCCCTGGTTGGCTCGGATGCGCGAGCCGTCGCTGCTGAGCGAAAACCGCTGCTTGTCGTTGGTTTCTACCACCTGCTGAAGCAGTTCGCGGCTGATGCGGGTGCCTTTTGCGGCTGATTTTTCCAACAGTTCCGACACCTCGGCCCAGCCCAGTGCATCGAGCGTCAGGTCGATTTTTTCGGGACGGTGGCGCAGAATTTTACTCAGAAACTTGCTGGCCCGTACGATGTGAGGCTTGGGCGTGTTCGGATTTGCTATGTCCCAAGGCACTTTACTCCGTTGCCGTTCAAGGAGGTCAGTAGGTGGCCCGTTGTTTTTCCCCACCTCCCAGCAGTGTCCTTCCAGAGCGATTTCAGCGCCGGGAAAAACCGCGCTGGCTTCGGCCAAGTGCTGCGTCTCATCGGTGTATCGCCCCGAAAAATGCCCCAGAATCAGCCGCTTCACCCCCGCCCGCCGGGCAATCTCTGCCGCTTGCGCGGCGGTGGAGTGAAACGATATCGTGGCTTCGGCTTCATTTTCGCTGGTAAAAGTCGCCTCATGATAGAGCAAATCTACGCCGCGCACAGTTTCGGCCACCACATCGGAGGGCATCGTATCGCTGCAAAAAGCATAAGAATGGGGTGGGGGAGGGGCGAGCGTCAGTTCGGCGTTCGGCACGATGCTGCCATGTGGCAGCGCGAGATCGCCACCCGCTTTGATAGCAGAGATTTGAGAAAAATGAATGCCGTGCTCCTCGATTTTTTCTGGTCGAATGTTGCGAGGCTTGGGTTTTTCCCGAAAAAGCCAGCCCGACGTGGGCGAGCGGTGGTGCAGGGGTATGGTCCACACTTCCACCTCCGGGTTTTCAAAAATTTTGGCCGAAACCGAAGCGTCCACCTCGTGGAATTCGAGCGCGTAGGTCATGCGCACACCGCACACGCGGATGGTGGTTTCCACCAATTCACGCAGTCCCGGCGGGGCGTACAGGTGGAGTGGCTCACCGCGCTTTTTCAGGCACCAATTGGTGATCAGCCCAATGAGCCCAAACACATGGTCGCCGTGCAGATGGCTGATGAAGATGTGTTTGCAGTGGTCAAACTTGACTCGGTAGCGAAACAACTGCATCTGTGTGCCTTCGCCGCAATCAATCATAAAAACCTGATTGCCAACTTGTAAGACTTGACTGGTGTAATGGCGACCATGAAATGGCCCGCCAGAAGAGTTGCCGAGAATGATGAGGCGCATAGCGAAATGAGTTAAAGTTAGAACATCGCTGATGATCAATGGAGAGCAATGATACCATCTCTGTCTGGCAAATTCCTGCCGGTGTTAGTATCCCTCAAAATGGATAGACACCGAACAACCTTGCTCAAACCTCGTTGTAGCCGCCATGCAACACAAACTCATCCACGTCTACGACGCACTCTGCGGCTGGTGCTACGGGTTTAGCCCCGTGATGCAGCGAATACATGAAAAATACGCCGGTCACCTCGAATTTGAAGTGCTGTCAGGCGGCATGATCATGGGTCTGCGCGCAGGGCCGATAGGAGAAGTGGCCGCGTATATCGAGAAGGCATACCCTGATGTGGAAAACGCGACGGGTATTCAATTCGGCGCGGCTTTCGTGGAAAATATTCTCCAGCCAGGTACCGCCATTTTTTCTTCTGAAATGCCCGGTATCGCACTCACTGTATTCCGAAAACACCAACCAGAACGGGTGATACAGTTTGCTCATGCACTGCAAAACGCCCTGTATGCCAATGGAATAGAACTGAGTATAATAGACAATTATGTTCCGCTGGCTGAGCAGTTTGGCTTATCGGGCACTGATTTCATCCTCGAAATGCAGTCCGAAGAAAACCGCTACGAAACCATGGTTGAGTTCCAGACCGTCGCCAACTGGGGCGTGAACGGCTACCCAACCGTGCTGCTAAAGCCCGAAAACGACCATCAATACTACATGATCGCTCGGGGCTACACACCTTTTGAGCGGCTGGACGAAGTGATCGGGAAGATACTGCTAGACATTGCATGAGCGATGATATGGAATGCATCGCTCCTGTTTTTCAATAAAAGCCGCCTGGTGCGGCGTGGCAGAAGCGATTGCCTTACAGGGTATCGATGGCGAGCAGGGTATGCAAGGAGGGGTTGGCAACCAATCAGAGCGTTCGCGTTAGACAAAAAAACATCCCCTCCGAAATGCGCAAGCACCTCGGAGGGGATGTAAGTCGGAGAAGTGTTACGGGTCAAAACTTCGCCGTAATCCCCACCATGAAATTCGTCCCGATGGTCGGGTAGTTATACCAGCGTTCACGCTTGTTGTTCAGCAAGTTGTTGATGTCCAAGAAAGCCCCGATGTTCTTCGTGAAGTAGTAGTTGCCGCCCAGGCTCAGGTCGAACAGCACACCGCCCTGCCGGGTGATGCTCTCCGCATCCTTGAACCAGATGCCGTCGGCGATGTAGGCGTTGGCGCGGAGATTGGCCTTGCCTTTCAGCACCGAGTACACTGCGCCGAAATTGCCCTCCGTGCGAGGCAGGCCCCAAGGCTTGGCTTCGCGGAAAGTCTCGAAGGTGATGTTCTGGCTCAGTGTACCGGTAAGCGAAAGGCCCTCGATGGGCGTAAGTTTGATGGTGCCTTGCAGATTGGTGACCTGTGCCGTATCGTACACCGTGCGGAATTGAGTGAGGCTGTCGACGAA
>JAYSUY010000906.1:0-1159 GCA_043718855.1 Saprospiraceae bacterium
TGCTTTCGCACAGTAAAATGAATGTGGTCAATGTGTGGAATGTGGTCAATGTGCTGCACCCGTGTTGTCCACATTGACCACATTCCACACATTGACCACATTTTATATTTACATGACCATCCTCCTCCTCGGCTCAGGTGGCCGCGAACACGCCTTCGCCTGGAAACTCGCCCAGAGCCGCCGCCTCACCCAACTCTACATCGCCCCCGGCAACGCAGGCACCTCGGCCTGCGGCCAAAATGTGGCCCTCAGCCCCCTCGACTTCGAGGCGGTGGGCAAGTTTTGTCTTGAAAATCAAGTGAATATGCTGCTCGTTGGCCCAGAGGAGCCGCTCGTGCGCGGCATCTGGGACTACTTTCGGGAAAATGAAACCCTGCGTCACATCCCCGTCATCGGCCCTTCGCGAGCCGGTGCCGTGCTGGAAGGCAGCAAGGCTTGGAGCAAAAAATTCATGGAGCGGCACGGCATCCCTACCGCTGCTTATCGCGAATTTACCAGTGAAGACTTGGAGGCGGGTGTGCGCTACCTGTGGCACCATCGCTTACCCATTGTGCTCAAAGCCGACGGCTTAGCAGCAGGCAAAGGCGTGGTTATTTGTACGAAGCGTGGCGATGCAGAGGAAGAGTTTCGGGAAATGTTGGGCGGCAAATTTGGCGAAGCCAGCACCCGCGTCGTGGTGGAGGAGTTTTTGAGCGGCATCGAATTCAGTGTATTCGTGCTCACCGATGGCAAAACCTACAAAATCCTGCCCGAAGCCAAAGACTACAAGCGCATCGGCGAGGGCGACACTGGGCCAAACACCGGCGGTATGGGTGCCGTCAGCCCCGTGCCGTTCGTGGATGAAGCCATGTGGGCCAAAGTCGAAGAGCGCATCATTCGACCCACCGTGAAAGGCCTCAAAAAAGAAAAAATACCGTACAAAGGCTTCATTTTCTTTGGGTTAATCGTCGTAAAGGGCGAGCCGATGGTCATCGAATACAACTGCCGCATGGGCGACCCGGAGACCGAAGTCGTCATCCCGCGCCTCAAAAACGACCTCGTGCAACTGCTCGACAATTGCGCTCGCGGCACCCTCGGCAGAGTGAAAATCCGGGCCGACAAGCGCACCGCCACCACCGTTTTCCTCGTCAGCGGCGGCTACCCCGGCGACTACGTGAAG
>JAYSUY010000907.1:0-3211 GCA_043718855.1 Saprospiraceae bacterium
CTCCCCCTCTCCCTTTTTGGAGAGGGGGCCGGGGGGTGAGGCCAAACTCCGCCTCGCCAACTCCAACCTGCTCGCCCTGCTGGAGCACTACTGGATGTACCGCGAGAAATTTGCCGACGGCGACCGCGCCAAAATCCGCCTCGCGGGGGCTTACCGCAAGCGGAAACTCGGTAAGCACTTCGACATCACGCTGCGCGAGGCGCGGCAGGCCCGCGAGCGGCAGCCCTGGCGCACAGCCGACTATTTCCACGACCTCAACCTGCTGGAATGGGAGCAGTACCAGTGGGACTCGTCGTCCAAGCGCACGGAGTCGCTCAACCTGCAAGCCACCTCCGACCTGATGGACACGGCCTTCATCGCCCGCAAACTGCGGCTGGCCTGCCTCGCGCTGTCGCACCAAGCGGTGTTCAAGACCGAGTACCAGATGGGCTTGCTGGATGCTGTGCTGAAATACTTGAAAATCAGCGCGTTGGAGGAAACGCCGACGGTGGGGCTGTACTTCCACTGCTACCATTTTCAGGCCGACCCGACGGCGGAGCAGCATTTCGAGCGGTTCCGGGAGATGCTTTTTGCCCATGCCGATATCTTCCCGGAGGACGAACTGCGTACGCTGTACCTGCTGGCCATCAACTTCGGCATCAAAAAAATCAACGAGCAGCAGGGCATCTGGCTCCGCAACACGCTCGACCTGTACCAGCATGCGCTGGCCCGCCAACTGCTGCTGGAAAACGGCCACATTTCGCGCTTTGCGTTCAACAACATCGCGGGCATCGCGCTGCGCCTCGGCGAGTTGGTCTGGGCAGAGGGCTTCGTGCAGCAGCACCAGCCTTTTTTGGAAAAACAGCACCGCCGCTCCACCGCCGCCTTCAACCTCGCCCGCGTCGCCTACGCCCGCCGCGACTACGGCACCGCGCTGCTGCACCTGCAAGAGGCTGCTGACCGCGACGTGTTCAGCAACCTGCAAGCCAAGACTTTGCAACTGAAAATCTACTACGAAACCAACGAGTGGGAGGCGCTCGAAAGCCACCTCGCCAGCATGAAAACCTACATCCGCCGACACGCCCGCATCGCGTACCAGCGCGACAATTACCTGCACATCGTGTCGTACACCCAACGGTTGATGCAACTTGACCGATCCAAACTGGCGGCGATCGCGAAACTGCACGAACAGATTGCCGCCGAGCAATCGCTCACGGAGCGGGAGTGGTTGCTGGAGAATGTGGAGGTGGGGTGAATGGAAAAGTGTCTATTTTTACAGCAAAAATTGAATGGCCAAGCCGCGCACCATCTTTTTCTGCTCCAACTGCGGAGCCTCCGCTCCCAAGTGGCTGGGCAAATGCCCCCACTGCAACGAGTGGAACACTTTCCAGGAAGAACTTATCCAGAAAGAAACGACCGCTGAGGAAAAACGTAAGTCGTGGGCACCCGCTGGCGGCAAATCTGACTCCTCCAAAGCCGTGCTGCTCCAACAGGTGCAAACGGGCCGCACACCCCGCCTTGCCACGCCCGATCAGGAACTCAACCGGGTGTTGGGCGGCGGCATTGTACCCGGCTCCTTAGTGCTCATCGGCGGGCAGCCGGGCATCGGGAAAAGCACCCTGCTGCTGCAAATCGCCATGAAAACGCCCGTCAAAGTGCTGTACGTCAGCGGCGAAGAGAGCGACGAGCAGATCAAGATGCGGGCTGACCGGGTGGGCGAGTTCAAGAGCGAGTGCTACATCCTGACCGAAACGAACACCACCAAAATCCTCCAACAGGCGCAGGAACTGATGCCCCAGATCATGATCGTGGACTCCATCCAGACCATGAGTACGCCGCACTTGGACTCCGCGCCGGGCGGCATCGCGCAGGTGCGCGAATGCACAGGTGAACTGCTCCGCTTCGCCAAAGAAACCAACGTACCGATCTTCCTCGTCGGTCACATCAACAAGGAGGGCGACATCGCGGGGCCGAAACTGCTGGAGCACATCGTGGACTGTGTGCTGCAATTTGAGGGCGACCGCCACAACACTTACCGCATACTCCGCACCCTCAAAAACCGCTTCGGCAGCACCGACGAGATGGGCATCTACGAGATGCAGGCCGCCGGTCTGCGCGAGGTGAGCAACCCCTCGGAACTGCTGCTCAGCCAAAAAGACGAGGAACTGAGCGGCTGCTCGGTGGCCGCCACGATGGAGGGTATGCGCCCGATGCTGATTGAAACACAGGCACTTGTGAGCAAAGCCGTATTTGGCACCCCGCAGCGCTCGGCTACGGGCTTCGATATGCGCCGCCTCTCGATGTTGCTGGCGGTGCTGGAAAAACGATGCGGCTATTTTTTCTCCATCAACGACGTGTTCCTCAACCTCGCGGGCGGCATCCGGGTGGAAGACCCTGCGATTGATCTCTCCATCGTGGTATCGTTGATCTCCAGTTTGATGGATGTGGGCATTCCGTCCAACATCTGCTTCGCGGGCGAGGTGGGGCTGAGCGGAGAGATACGCGCCGTGCAGCGCGTGGAGCAGCGCATCGCGGAAGCCGATCGGCTGGGCTTCAAGGAAATTTATGTGAGCAAGTATGGCATGAAGGGGATTGACACTGGGCGCTATGGCCTCCGCATCCAGACGCTGGGCAAGGTGGAGGAGCTGAAACGGGCGTTGTTTGTCTAGGAAAGTCACTCAAACTCTATCCACAGTTTCTTGATGACTCCGTCTTTAAATTCTGCAAAAACCGGCACCTCGCCATCGCCCGCAGCAGTCCCTACGGCGACAGCCATACCATCGAACCCTGCCGGGAACTTGCATTGCACATAGCCTTTGTTGATGATGCCCTTGCTGACGGCGCTGTTGGAAAACTCGCCGGTCTCCTCGTATGGAATCCTTTCTAGGCGTGCTTCCTCAATCAGTTGGTTGACCGATTTGTTGTCGAAGAGAATATCCTGAAAGTGCTTGAAATCTTTGCCGTAAGCATACACTACCCCCGTTTGAATATCCTTGAACGCTCGACGTGTTTCAAATTTATCCTCTTTCCAGTTTTGCAAAAAACCGGGGTCGCAGAGGATGATTTTGCCCGTGTCAATCAGGAGGCTGCCTATTTTCTTTGTTCCGTTTTTCATGTTTTCTCAATTAAAAATGAAGTGCCAGACCATGAACAACACCAAACAGCCGCCAACAAATTTTGCGGTGAATTCCTTGTAAAACGCTTTGCTCTGTTTCTCTTTGGGCAATTCCTG
>JAYSUY010000908.1:0-1158 GCA_043718855.1 Saprospiraceae bacterium
CAAAAAAAAGCGAAGCCCGCACCAAGCACACCTCCCGGTATGCCCCTGCGGGCTTCGTTTTTACTTGCTATTTGCCTTTTGCCCCTTGCCTTTTACCGCCCCGCTTGCCCGAAGTCTTCCCCCACTACAAACCCCAAGCGCAACGCTGCTCGTGAGGGTCTGCGACCCGATACGTGGTGTCAGCAAGTCTCTGACCTTATCCTGCTCGCACGAAGTGTTCCCATCATCCACAACGTGTGTGCTCGTGAGGGTCTGCGACCCGAAACGCCCTGTCAACCAGTCTCCGACTGATGCCGCACGCAGCGGCATGAAAAAGTCCATACTTTTGCTTTTCAAACCATAAAAGTCTGACATCATGGCTGGCATTGCTGCTTACAACGAATTTGTCGAACTCATCGCCCGGCTGAACCCGGCCCTCATCCTTGATTTCAAAATCACAGAGGCCACGCTACGGCGCGTACAGGAATTGGTGACGAAGCAAAGCGCGGGTCTGCTCGACTCAGATGAACAGACCGAACTGCACTACTTCGTGTACTTGGAGAACATCATCGGTTTGGCAAAAGCCCGCGCTGCTCAACTGGCCCAAGCAGCATGAGGCGCAACCCATCTGACAAACTCCGCCAAGATGTGGCCGAGCGAGCGGGCTACTGCTGCGAGTACTGCTTGATGCACCAAGACGACCTCGTCTTCAAATGCCAAACGGACCACATCATCAGTCTCAAGCACGGCGGGCCGACTCAATTGGACAACCTCGCGCACAGCTGCGTGATTTGCAACACCAACAAAGGGAGCGATGTCGGGTCAGTGGATTTGCCCACCCAAGTTTTTACCCGCTTTTTCAACCCGCGCAAAGACCGCTGGGAAGACCACTTCGAACTGAGGGGCGCGGAAATTATGCCTAAAACAGACATAGGCAGAGTGACCGTCAAGATTTTTCAGTTCAATACACCTGAGCGCATGGCACGCCGAACGCTGCTTTTGGCTATCGGGAGGTATCCCGGCAAGACTTGACCGCGCTGCTCGCCCACACGAAGCCTTTCTCTCATCCACAACATTTCCCCAAAAAAAAGCGAAGCCCGCACCAAGCACACCTCCCGGTATGCCCCTGCGGGCTTCGTTTTTACTTGCTATTTGCCTTTTGCCCCTTGCCTTTTACCG
>JAYSUY010000909.1:0-29220 GCA_043718855.1 Saprospiraceae bacterium
AGCCTATCTATTCTATCAAAGAACTTTCTGGATTATTCTGTGGGTAATGGATAGGGTTCAAAACCCTTCCGACGTTAAAAACCCTTCCGACGTTCTGCCTACCTTCGCCCCATGAAATCTACCCTCCTCCTCTGCGCTGCGCTGGCCATCTTCACGATGTGCCAAACTTCCAAAAACAACTCCGTTAGCAACGGCGATACTGACGCGGCTACTCGCTATGCTACGCTTTGCTCCTCGTGTCACGGCGATCAGGGCGCGGCCTTCGTGAGTCGTACTTGGAAGCACGGCAACACAAAGCCGGATGTGGTGAAAATGATTTCGACGGGCTATTTGGCTGGTGGGATGCCCGCGTTCGGGGCTGTCCTGAAACCTGCTGAGATCGAGGCACTGGCAGATTATGTGCTGGCCGCGCCCAGCCGTGGCGACCGCTACGGTTTTGCGGAGAGCAACGCGCCGAAGTCCAATATTTTCAAATCAACCTCGATGACGGTGCGGCTGGATACGGTGATGCGAGGCCTCGAAAGTCCGTGGGGTTTGGCGTTTTTGCCCGGCGGCGATATGCTGTGTACAGAGCGTGGTGGCCAACTGTACCGCCTCACGCCGGGTGGCAAGCCGCGCTCGGTGGCGGGGGTGCCAGCCGTGTTGGCGGAAGGTCAGGGCGGCCTGCTGGATGTTGAATTGCACCCAAAATTTGCCGAAAACAACTTGGTCTACCTCAGTTACTCCAAATTTAGGGACTCTTCTGGCTCGCGCTACAACACGACGGCTGTGTTCCGTGCTCGCTTGGACGGCGACCGGCTGGTGGACGGGCGTGATGTTTTTGTGGCAAAACCGTGGACGCAAACGACTTTGCACTTTGGCTCCCGGCTCGAATTCGACCGGGCGGGCTACTTGTTTGTAAGCGTGGGCGAACGCGGTCAACAGGACAAGCATCCGCAGTCGCTTGACAGCGATTGTGGCAAAATCCACCGGATGCGCGACGATGGCACCGCTCCATCGGACAACCCGTACGCCAAGAGCCACCCGGCACACGCCACCATCTGGAGCTGGGGTCACCGCAACCCGCAGGGCATGGCGATGAACCCGGAAACGGGTGAAATGTGGGTGAACGAGCACGGCCCAAGAGGTGGCGATGAGGTGAACCGCATCCTGCCGGGCCGCAACTATGGCTGGCCGGTGATCACTTACGGCATCAATTACAACGGCACGTCTATCACTGATATCACGGCCAAGGAGGGCATGGAGCAGCCGCTGAAATACTGGGTGCCCTCCATTGCGCCGAGCGGCATGGCGTTCGTGACGGGTGATCGCTACCCGGCTTGGGCGGGCGATCTGCTGGTGGGTTCACTGAAATTCAAGTACCTCGACCGCTGCATTGTGCGCAATGGCCAGATCACGGGCGACGAACTGCTGCTGCAAAACTTGGGTCGATTGCGCTGCGTAGAGATGGACCGCAACGGCTACCTGTACGTGGGAGTGGAGGAGCCGGGGTTTGTGTTCAAATTGGTGCCGGTGGAGCGTTAAGTGTTGCGGCTTGGTTTGTACACCATTGAGGCACGTTTTTCTACCAAACTTTACCAAACCCCTGCTCACTGCCACAAGTGATGTCTTAAACGGCAATGTTTGATCTGTTTTTGCCATAAAACCGCCCGGTTTATCGCAAAAACCGCTCGCTTCCTCAAACCTGCCGAACTGCCCTGTTTTCTTGAAGTCAGCCGAAAATCGAGATTCTGTACTGGGTACACGATCGTCTTTCGTGGAGGATTTTCACCTACATGACGGGGGTATGATCGTTTTTCAAAACAAACGCTGCGTGGGCGTGGCGCGGGTTGTCGCACTACATTTTTCCCAACACATTTTACTCCAACTATCCTGCTCAACAGCACGGTAGCCGTCGCCGGTCAGCCCAGCGAGGCAGGTGATCTATTGTTTTGCTGTATGGCGCGTAGGTCAGGTTTACTAATAATCTAAATCAAACACTTTCAGTATACTATGAAATTGCTCATTTTGTTTATCGCTTTTGTGCTTACCACTCATTCGTTGGTATGTAAGGCTCAAATTCGCACCCTGCAACCAGTGGGGAATATCAAAACTCAACTGACTCAGGGCGATGAGATCGCATCCGTTAAGACCCAGATGGAAACTGATCTGGTGATTTACAGGCCGGGGGTTTGAGGCTGAAAACCCAGACTGATTTCGGCACTGCCGCTTGATGCTGACACACGATAAAACTCATGCGCTAGGCGCTGAGGAGATGAGCGTATTGGGTTGACATGGAATATGAAGCCAAGCCCTCCCCGCATACTGCGGGGAGGGCTTGTTTTTTTAACCTAGTGGCGCGTCACTTGTAGTTCGCGCCACTAGTACCGCTTACCCAGAATTATTTTGGGTGGGATGCTTGAAAACCCCGGTTTTTTCAAAAAAATTGAGCCGAAAAAGAGGGCTGTTGGCTATTTGCCAAAGGCCAACAGCTGACCACCAAGAACCAACAACCACCCACATTTTTTATGGAAAAGCCCTGGCTGCAACATTACCCTGCGGGGATGCCCGCCAATATCGCCCCCGAACAGTACCCGCGCTTGCTGGATATGCTGGAAGATTGTTTCCAAAAATACAGCGACCTGCCAGCCTTCGTGTTCATGGGCAAAACGCTCACATTCAGTGAGATAGATCGATTGAGTCGTGACTTCGGGGCCTACCTCCAGTCGCGGGGCTTGGAGCCGGGCGACCGCATCGCGCTGATGATGCCCAACCTGTTGCAGTATCCCATTGCGCTGTTTGGTGCGCTGCGGGCCGGGCTGATTGTGGTGAACACCAACCCGCTGTACACGCCTCGTGAGATGCGGCACCAGTTCACGGACTCTGGGGCGAAGGCCATCGTGATCATCGAAAACTTTGCATCCAACTTGCAGCAGGTCATTGCTGACACGCAAATCCAGACGGTGATACTGACCAGCGCGGGCGAAATGTTGGGGCTGAAAGGTGCGCTCGTCAACTTCGTGGTGCGCCGCATCAAAAAGTTGGTGCCCAAGTACAGCCTCGCTAACACGGTTTGCTTCAACGACGCGCTGAAACAAGGGCGCAAATTCACCATCAAGCCGTCGGCAGGTGGGCCAGATGACACCATCATCCTGCAATACACGGGCGGCACCACTGGCGTAGCGAAGGGTGCGATGCTCACCAACCGCAACATCGTGGCTAATATGCTGCAAATCAAGGCCATCATGTCGCCCCTGCTCAAAGACCGGGAGGAGGTGGTGCTGTGTCCGCTGCCGCTGTACCACATTTTCGCGTTCACGGTCAACTGCCTCTCCATCATGGCCATTGGGGGGCGTAGTGTGCTGATTATCAACCCGCGCGATATGCCAGCCATGTTCAAGGAGTGGAAAAAATACCGCCCTACGATGGTCACGGGACTCAACACGCTGTTCAACGGGATGCTCAATCACCCCGACTTTGCTAGTATTGATTTCAGCCCGCTCAAAATCACGGTTGGCGGCGGCATGGCTGTGCAACGGGCGGTAGCCGAGCGCTGGCAGCAGGTGACTGGTTGCCGGCTCACGGAGGGCTATGGCATGACGGAATCCAGCCCTGTGATCACCTGTAACCCCGTCACTTCGGCCATGCGACTCGGCACCATCGGGATGCCTGCGCCGAGTACGGATGTACGCATTGTGGACGATGCTGGCGATCCGATCCACTCCTCTCCCGACAACCCCGGCGAGATTCAGGCGCGTGGTCCGCAGGTGATGAAGGGCTACTGGCAACGCCCCGAAGCCACCGCTGAGACCATCAAGAATAACTGGCTGTGTACGGGCGACATCGGCTTCATGCACCCCGACGGTTTTTTCCAAATCGTTGATCGTAAGAAAGATATGATCTTGGTGTCAGGCTTTAATGTGTATCCCAACGAGATTGAGGACGTGTTGGCAATGCATCCGAAGGTGCTGGAATCTGCCGCGCTGGGCATTCCCGACGAGAAGTCGGGCGAGGTGGTGAAGGTGTTTGTGGTGAAAAAAGACCCTTCGCTCACGGAGGAAGAAATCATCGCTCACTGCCGCACCAACCTGACGGGCTACAAGGTGCCGAAGGCGGTGGAGTTCCGTACTGAACTGCCTAAAACCAACGTGGGAAAAATACTGCGGCGGGAACTGCGCGACGCAAATGTTTCGCATTGATGGAACGCGGATGACGCGGATGCAAGCAACGCGGATGTACGCGGATTTTTTTAGGTCGTAAGTACTCACGACGCAAATGTTTCACATTGATGGAACGCGGATGACGCGGATGCAAGCAACGCGGATGTACGCGGATTTTTTTAACACCATTCATCATTCAGATGCAGGCACTTGTCCTCCATACCGTCAACCAGTCGCTCGAACTTTTAGAAGTGTCCGCGCCTGTGCCCGCCAAAGGCCAAGTGCTGGTACAACTCCACGCTGCCGCGCTCAACCACCGCGATGTGTACATCACGAAGGGGCAATACGCTGGTATTCAGTTGCCTTGCATACTTGGCAGCGATGGGGCGGGTGAATACCGGGGCCGTCGGGTGTTGATTTTCCCTTCATTGGATTGGGGCGACGACCCGCGGGTGCAGGGCCGCCAGTTTCGGGTGCTGGGTATGCCCGACAGCGGCACATTTGCGGAGCAAATTTGTGTGCCGAAAACCCACATCCAGCCTGTGCCAGAACATTTGACTTGGGAGGAGGCAGCCGCGCTGCCGCTCGCTGGCCTCACGGCTTGGCGGACTTTGATGACGCGCTGCCAACTGAAAAAAGGGGAGCGGGTGCTGATTTCTGGTATCGGTGGAGGGGTGGCGCTGATGGCTTTGCAACTCGCCATTGCAGCAGGAGCGGAAGTGTTCGTGACCTCTGGCTCGGACGAAAAAATTGAAAAAGCGGTGCAACTGGGCGCAAAAAGCGGTGCAAACTACCGTACTGAGGGCTGGGACAAACTGCTAAAAACCCAGTCGGGCGGCGGCTTCGATGTGGTGATCGACTCGGCTGGAGGAGATGGCTTTGCGGCCTTCGTGGGCCTCTGCAATCCGGGCGGTCGCATCGGCATCTACGGCGGCTCACTGGGCCGCATCAATGGCCTTAGCCCGCAGATCATTTTTTGGAAACAACTCAGCATACTCGGCTCCAGCATGGGTACAGCCCGCGACTTTGGCCAGATGCTGGCCTTTGTGACCCGTCACGCCATCTGCCCGGTGGTGGATTCGGTGTTTCCGCTGGCCGAGTGCAACGCGGCGATGCGGCGTATGGATGAGGGGGGGCAGTTTGGGAAGGTGGTGCTGAGGGTGAGATGAGAGGTTGATTTATCTCAACGCATCAAAAAGCGGGTCTTTCGCCGTCATGCTGCGGCTGTTTTTGACATAAGTACCACGACACAAATATCTCGCAGAGGCGCAAAGTTTTGATGTTGAACACTTTGCGCCTCTGCGTCTTTGCGAGATAACCTAAACTAATTTTAGCGGGCTACTTCGCATCATGCTCGCGCATAGCCCAGTCGTGCTATTTGTGTTGCTTGGTGGTAGGTGTCAAGTCCGCTGATGGCGATGGTATCGGCGCGGTTTAGGTCCAGGTTTCCCGTTTCGTCGAGGCAGTCGTCGGGTAGCGTCAATTCCAGCACTTTTCCAATAACAAGGATGGTATTATTGGCCCGGATGGCGTATTCTTCCACGTATTCCAGTCCAAAGCGAATGGCGGATTCGGCCACGTAGGGGGCTGGTATGGTGTCTGAGAAGAGAGGAGTCAGGCCTACTTCATGGAACTCGGAAATACGGTCAGGGTAACTTGCCGAAGTCTGGTGAGCCGCTGCGATGATGCCGCTGTGTATATGGTTGAGCGTAAAAAAGCCACTCGATCGGATGTTCCGGTAGGTGTGGCGGGTAGTTTTCAGGTCGCCATCTACCGGTCGGGTCACTATGCCAATGAGTGGCGGGTCAGAGCCAATGTGGATGGCGGATGAAAAAATAGCCAGATTGGGTATCTGATCGTTTCCGATGGTTCCCACAAGGTTGGCACTTTTAAAGCCGCTGATGGCATTGATGAGTGTGAGGCGTGGGATGCGGGCAAGTGCCTGAATATCTGATAGATAGAGTGTCATATTTGTGCAGGTGGAGTTGATTCTACAAGGAACAGATGAAAGATAAACAAGGCGGTAGTGCCAATTTGCGAGTGATATTTTTCCATTAAACCTTGATTTCAGCGCTTCAAAATGGGCCAGTTGAACACCCTGGCCATTCAGGGGTAACGCGTCTGCGAGGGCATTGTTTGGGTGGAGATTAGGCTCCTTGTACTTTCACCTTCTTCATCCGAATTTCCACCGTTGTCCCCTTCCCCACCTCACTGTGTAGGTCAAGTTTCCAGTTGTGCTCCTCGCAGATGGTCTTGACATAGAACAGCCCCAGCCCGAAGCCCTTCACGTTGTGTACGTTCCCCGTCGGCACCCGGTAAAACTTCTCGAAGACGTGCTTCTGATGCTCCTTCGAGATGCCCACGCCGTTGTCCTTCACGCTCAGCACCACCTGCTTGCCCTCATTTTTTAAGCTGATGTGGATGTCGGGTACGCCTTTGGTGTACTTCACCGCATTGTCCACCAAGTTGTGGAGGATGTTGGTGAGGTGCAGGCGGTCGGCATTCACGAGGGCTTGAGCCGCGGTGAGGTCGAGGTGCAGGACACCTTGTTTTTCGTTGACTTTCAGTTCGATAGAGGGCGAGATGTTCTGCACGAGTTCGGAGAGGTCGAAAGTTTCTATGTGCAGTTCGAGCGTGTTGCGCTCAATTTGGGCCACTTGCAGCACTTTTTCCACCTGCGTGTTGAGCCGCGTCACCTGCTCCTTGATGATGCCAGCGTAGCGGTTGAGCCGTGAATCGGAGCGGATGGCGGGGTTTTGGAGGAACACATCGGTGGAGATGTTGATGGTGGCGATGGGCGTTTTGAACTCGTGCGTCATGTTGTTGATGAAGTCGCGCTGGAGCTCTGACAGCTGCTTTTGCCGCAGGATGACGAACATAGAGTAGATGAAAAACGCGATGGTGATGAGCATCAGCACGGTGAAGATGACGACGATGGTCATGTTGCTCAGGATGTTGGCGTTGCGGCTGGGAAAGCGTACCCCGAAGTAGTACTCGAACTCGCTGTCGTAGTGCGCAGGAAGCGGCTCGGCCAGCACTTCGCCCTGGCCCAGTGCGGAGGGCTTGGTGTATTTGATCATGCGCCCGGTCAGCATCTCGTTGCTGCTGCAATCGAACACGCCGTACTGGAAATCTTCGCGCATCCCCTGGTTCTCGAAGGCTTTTTGGAGGTAAAACTCCAGTGTAGGCGCCTCGAAGTGGTTTTTCACGTTCACCACATAGTAGTTGGAGTACAGTTGCTCGATGAGGTTGGCATCGGGCAGCACGAACTGGCCGACGCGGGAGAGGTCGTTGGCGGCATCGAGCAGGGCTTGGTTGACTTTGCGGTTGAACTCGCGCTCTTGCAAATCCCAAGTGCGCAGCACCCAGTAGCTCTGCACGGCGAGTAGGCTGAGGATGGACACCGCGCCGAGCACGATGACGCGGCGGATGATGGCGTTGGTCATGGACTGATGTGGATGTGTGGATTTGGGTGTGCAAAATTATCGCTTTTTGGGCAACTGATGCGGTGGCTTGGAATGTCGGATTTTGACAAACTTATCTGCAAATTTCTTCCTCGATTTGGCCCCCGCTCCCAAATGTCTGGTTACTTTTGCCCAGATTTTAATCCGCATCGTATAATCGTCTCATGATTTCTTTGGCCATCTCCACGCCAAATTGACCTGCAAGTATTGGGCAGCGGTTTCCTCAATCGCGCAAGTTGCCCGGTAGATTTTGACAGGCAATTCTGCAAGTTGTACCAGCGACATCATCATTTTCCCAAGGCCGTTTTTGCAGTCGCTTTGTCTCGTTTTGAGCAAGGCTTTCGTCTTTTAAACATTTTCTTTTTAATTCATTTTCAGCAAATTGTCTCGTATATGAATCATGTTTCTATCCGCTTTTTCGCGAAGTGCGCGATGACTGGTCTCCTGTTGGTAGTTGCCAGTTTGTTCTTGGGAAACCAGCTGGCTGCTCAAGCCAATAGCCCAGCCACCGATGCTGGCTTAGCCAATGGCCTACTGTGGAAGGATCAGGTTGCCATGGAGAAAGTCGTCCAACAGGAGATTTCAGAAACCAATACATCGCTTGCCAAGCCCAATCTCACGGACTGGTCGATGGCTATGCTGGAGGCTTACAAGAGTTTTCTCCTCCACACGCAGGCCAATATGCAAGGCGCAAAAGACATGAACCTTGTCTTAGATCAAGCCTACGCTTGGATCAAAACCGAGCCTGTCCAGAATGCCCCTGCTCGGATCATGGTGCTGGACGACATGAAGGCCAAACAAACCGAATTGATGCTGAAGTTGACCTTCAATTGATCCGGCACATCACTTTGCAACAACAAATTTAATCACACTTCTCATAGAAAGTTATGAACCAAGCAGTTACCCTGTTCAGCGGCCTTCGGCCTGCCAATCTGTTTGTTCTTTTGTTCGTTTCGTTTTTGGGCCTTGCAACCCAAAACCTGAACGCTCAGAACGTTACGGTCAACCCGGGAGCGGGTTCCTACCCAACACTCACCGATGCTTTCGCGGCCATCAATGCAGGCACACATACCGGAGCATTGACCGTTGACATTGTTGGTAATACCACCGAAACCGCTACTGCGGTTCTGAATGCCAGCGGGACAGGCGCAGCGAGTTACATTTCCGTTGTTATCAGTCCAAGCGGCGGCGCGACCCGAACTATTTCAGGCAACATCGCTACCAACCTGATTGACCTGAACGGCGCGGACAACGTGACGATCAATGGCCTGAACACAGGCGGCAATGCGCTGACGATATCCAATACGGCCACTGGCGGCGCGAACACGATTCGCCTGATCGGTGATGCATCGAACAATACCATTGCCAACACCCGCCTCGAAGGCTCGGCCAGCACGCTCCTGTTTGCGGTCGTGAACTTCGGCACGGGTACCACAACGGGCAACGATGGCAACACCCTCTCGAATTGCGACATCACGGCTGCTGGGGCAAACTTGCCCATCAGTGGCATTTTTTCGTTGGGCGCAGCCAACATTGACAACAGCGGCAACACCGTTACGGGCTGTAGGATTTTTGACTTTTTCAGCGCAACCGCTACGTCAATCGGCATCCACATTAATGCCACCAACGCCCTGAGTAGCTCGGCTTGGACGATCACGAACAACAGGCTTTACCAGACGGCTACAAGGGTTTACACCACTTCTAACACGCATCAGGGTATTTTTGTGGGTGTGGGATCGGGCTACACCATCACGGGCAACACCATCGGTTTTGCCAATGCTGGTGGCACAGGGTCGTACAACATGATCGGCAACTCGGTTGATTTGGCTGGTTTCCCTGGCTCGTACACGCCCACCGGCACAGCGAACGCGACGCGCTTCATCGCTATCGGCGCAGCATTCACGGCGGCAGGAACGAACTCGGTGATTCAAAACAACACGGTGGCTGGCATTGCACTTTACACTTCAAGTGGCGCAACCACCACCAACGGTATCGTGTGCGGGGTCAACGTGACCACTGGCAATGCCACCATTTCCAACAACACCATCGGTGCCACATCGGGTACAGGCTCCATCTACACGGCTTGCACCACCAGCGGCGGTGTGGTGGTCGGCATTTTCGCTACAAGCGCGAACACTCTTACGATTCAGAACAATACGGTGGGTGCGATTGATGCTATGGGCAGCACAGCCTCCATTTCGGGCGGCATCACGGGCATCAATTCGGCAGGTACGGCAGTAGTCAATATATCGAACAACACGGTCGGCAACACCACCAACCCCAACCTGCGGATGGGCAACCTGTTCAACGGCACCAACCTGTCGAACAACGGCACGTTCAGCATTGCCACCGGATTTGGCGATTTCAAGGGCATCATCAACCAGTCTTCGGGAGCCGTCACCATTTCCAACAACATCGTGCGGAATGCCAGCCTGAACAGCTCTGCCACAGCAGCCGATTTCAGGGGCATCGAAATGACCAGCGGCAACTACACCGTTTCCGGCAACACCATCACGGCTCATACAACAGCCAGTACCAACACGACAGTTGCTACGGGTTTGCTGGCTGGAGCGGGTATTTTAGGCCAAGGTGGTACAGCTGGTTCAGTGGTCACACAAAATACGATCAACGACCTTTCGCTGACTAATACGACCAGTACGGGTACCAACGTGGCTGGTATCTCCATTTCATCCACAGCAATAGACGTGACGCGCAACAGAATTTGGGACTTGCGCAACGCCAGTACTTCTGTTACTTTGACCACTCCAGGCTCAGCTTCTGGCGTGTTCATCAGGAGCGCTACGGCCGCCGCCAACTTGAACATCGTGAACAACATGATCACGCTCGGCACGGGCCAAGCGACCAATACTAGTTTCTTCGGCATTTGGAGCAACCATGGTTCTTCGCCCAACCCGAACGTGAACGTGTACCACAACTCAATTCGCATTGAAGGCGCCGCAGCAAGCGGTGCAAACCCCTCTTTCGGCTTCCACCGTGGCAACTTTGCCGCAGCTGTGGTCAACCAGATTGTGGTGGACATCAAAAACAACATCTTCGACAATACCCGAACCGGAGGTACTGGCCCACACTGTGCGATTGGCAACTATTTTAACGCCACAACAACCAGTGGTGTCAACTGGGGTACCAATGCCTCCAACTTCAATGTGCTCAATTCGGCTGATCCTGCCACTGTAGGTTTCTGGCAAACGGCACAGACTATTGCAGGGTGGCGGACGGCTTCCGTTGGCGATCCCAACTCTATTTCGGGCGCGGTAGTCAACTATGTCAACGTGCCTACGGGTGATCTGCACATCTTGTTTCCCCCCGCGACTGTGGTGGAAGGTGCTGGCACTCCGGTCGCAGCAGTCACGGTCGACTTTGATGGCCAAACAAGAGCTAACTTTTCGCCGGTTGATCTCGGTGCAGATGCAGGTAACTTCTTGGACTATCCAATCATTTTTTATACACCAATAGGAAACCAATGCTTTGGATCCCCGGCGGTTACCTTAACGGCCTCTATTACGGATGTTGATGGCGTACCCACTTCGGGTACAGGTTTGCCAGTATTGTACTGGCGCATCAATTCAGGTGCTTACACCCCTGCTACAGGTACTTTCGCTGGTGGTGGTAACTATACTTTTTCGTTTGGTGCTGCTGCACCCAATTTTAGTACCATTTCCTATTACATTGTTGCGCAAGATAATCTTGGAAATGTAGGGGCCTCTCCCGCACTTGGGGCATCAGGCTTTACAATAAACCCCCCTGCTGCATCCACCCCGCCTTCATCGCCGTCAACTTATCAAGTTGGCCTCATCGGAGGAACCTATACGGTGGGTGTAGGTGGTAATTTCACAACATTGACCGCAGCAGCAAGTGCCTATAACAACAGTTGCATGTCAGGCCCGGTTCTGTTCAGCCTCACGGATGCTATGTATCCAAGTGAAACGTTCCCGATCACCATCAATTCAAACCCGAATGCATCGGCAACCAATACATTAACGATCAAACCAGCCGTAGCAACTACCATCAGTGGATCTACGAACAGTACCATGATTCAAATCAATGGCGGCGATTTCATCACCATTGATGGTTCAATTGGCAATACCCAAAACTCGATCTGCCCGCGCGTTACGGCTACACGAAATTTGACCATTACCAATACCAATACAACTGCATTTACGGCGGTTGTATGGTTGAATGCCATCACGACAGCACCTACCAATGGTGTTACGAACTGTACGGTGAAAAACTGTATTATCGTTGGTGGCTCTAACGTGAATACGGCTGCGGGCATTGGTATCGGAGCGCTCCCACTGATTAGCGGTGGTATTGACAACGACTTCAACCGGATTGAAAACAATGAGATTCGCCTTTGCCGTTTCGGGATTTATGTTTCTGGCCAAAATGCTACAAACAAAGATGAAGGTAATGTCATCAATCTAAATCTTCTGACAGCAGCCAGCCCCAATAACATTGGAGAGGGCGGCATTTTCAATGCATTTCAAAACAATGTGACGGTTAGTGCTAACGAAGTGGACAATATCATCCGCACGGCCTCGCCGGATTCCTATGGTATCAACTTAGGCTTTGGTGTATCCAATGGCTTTACTTCTACTACTTTGGGTATTGTAGATGCCATCGGGAATGCGACAGTCACTTTGAACAAAGTGGGAGCCGTGACCAACAGCGGCACTTTCGCGGCAGTCGGCATTGCAATGTCCAATACCTTAACCGGTAGCACGCAATTGATTGCGAACAACACTATTTCTGGTGTTGTAGCCAATGGCACATCCACTGATATGGCGGCTGGTATTTGGTTAAATGGCGGAACTGGTACGACCAATGTATTGCATAATACAGTGGTTATGCAAGGGATACAATCTGGTGCCAGTAGCGGTAATGCAACATCTACTGCATTTGGCGTAATTGCCGCCTCTAGTGCTTTGACGATTAGAAATAATATTTTTGTCAACACACAGGGCGGCGGTGTGGCCGGAACAACTACTCGTTATGCCGCCATTGCTTTGGGTTACGCTTCTCCTTACACAGGTCTGTTGTCCAATTTTAACGACCTGTTCTCGGCAGGTGCAGGGCCGGGCACTTATGTAGTCGGTATTACAGGTGGCGTTACCGCAGGTACTTCGCGCATCACTCTAGCCGATTGGCAAACAGAGACCAGCCAGGATGCCAGCACTAAAAATGTTAGCCCGGTATTTACCTCAGCCACCGACTTGCGCTTGGTGGCCGCTGACCCTGCTAACGGTACATTGATCTGTGGAGGAACTCAGACCAGTGTAAATGTGGATATTGAGTGTCAAAACCGAAAAGTAACCGCTACCATCGGTGCCGACGAAGTGCCATCAGGCCCGACAGCGAGCATTTCGGTGGCCGAAACCTCCGGTACTGTTGCCAACGACGGCAACATCTGCACCAATGCCAGTGCCACGCTCACCGCTTCAGGCGGCGTCACCTACCTGTGGAGCACGAGTGCTACAACAGCCGTCATTACCGTTGCCCCCAGCGCGACAACCACCTACACCGTCACCGTCACGGACGCTTCGGGCTGCGCTACGGCTACGGCGACCACCATCACCGTCAACCCGTTGCCTACACCGGGAATCACAGCGGCAGAAACCTCTGGTACTGCGCCCAATGATGGCATCATCTGCAACGGTGCATCGGCTATACTCACGGCTACAGGCGGCGGCACTTATCTGTGGAGCACCAATGCTGTCACCAGCAGCATCACCGTCAGCCCAACGACAAACACTACTTACACCGTAACGGTGACCAGCGCGGCAGGCTGCACGGCTTCGGCTACGTTCGCGGTGACAGTCAACCCACTGCCGGCTGCCGCGATTTCGGCTGCCGAAACCTCCGGCACGACCAACAACGACGGCATTATTTGTACCGGCGCATCAGCCACGCTCACGGCTACTGGCGGCACCTCATATTTGTGGAATTTCAACAACTCCACAACGGCTGCCATCTCGGTCAATCCGATCGCAACCACGACCTACACCGTAACGGTGACGAACGCCAACAACTGTAGTGTCACCGCCACCTTTACCGTGGTAGTGAACGCCTTACCCACGCCATCCATCGCTCCAGCTAACCCTGTCACCTGCTCTGGTAGCCCGATCACGTTGACCGCTTCCGGTGGTACGGCCTATGCATGGTCAACGAACCAAAGTACGGCAGCGATCTCGGTCAGCCCGATAGCAGCCACCATGTACACGGTCACCGTGACCAATATCAACGGTTGCTCGGCAAGTACTTCTGCTACGGTCAATGTCAACGCCACCCCGGTATTGACTTCCACCAAAGTCGAACCCACCAACTGCATCAGCACCGACGGTTCCATTGATCTCACTGTGACTGGCGCAGGTACATTCACCTACAACTGGAACGGCATTGGTATCCAGCAAGGTCAGCAAGACCAGAGCAACCTCGCGGTGGGCAGTTACTTCGTGACGGTGACCAACAGCGGTACGGGTTGTACCAGCACCCTCTCGGTGCCGCTCATCGGCCCAGGCGGTTGCGATGTTTGCCCCACCATCAGCAGCCTTGCTGCGCCTACGGGTGTGTGCAACGGCAGCGCAGTTACACTCACAGCCAACGGCTTGGCCGACATGGGCGTGACGTACGGCATTCTGTTCAAATACTCTACCAGCGCGCTGGCTAACCCCTACACGGGCGGCACCACCATCGCTACCATACCCAATGGCGGACTCGGCGCTGGCGGCACTACGGCCACCACTAATTTCACCTTCCCGACCACTGGCAACTACTTCGTGTACGCCATCCTCAGCCCAGTGCCGAACGACCCAACTTGTCGCCCCTCACGGTCGGCTACAGTGGGCGTAAATCCGGTGCCGAACGTGAATGCAGTGACCAACAAAGTCCACTGCGTGGGCAACGCTGTACTTGCTACAGCATTTTCGAGCAGCACCGCTGGAGCCACATTCTCTTGGACTCGCACGAGCGAAGCCATCGGTTTGGCAGCCACGAGCGGCACGGGCAACGTCCCGGCTTTCACAGCAGCCAACGCCACCAACGCTCCACTCACCAGTACCTTCACGGTGGTGGCTACTTTCACGGCTAACGGAGCTACTTGCACGGGTACGCCCATCACGTTCACGATCACGGTGAACCCGACCCCGACAGTAGCCGACCCGGCTGATCAAGTGGTCTGCAACGCGACTTCGACTACAGCCGTAGCCTTCACGGGTACGGTACTTGGCACGGTGTACAACTGGACGAACAACACGACCAGCATTGGCCTCGCGGCCAGCGGCACGGGCGACATCGCGGCTTTCACGGCAACCAACGCTGGAAACACCCCCGTGACTGCGACCATTACTGTTACGCCTTCCTACACCAACGCTGGTGTGACGTGTTCGGGCGCTTCGCAAACATTTACCATCATCGCAAACCCAACGCCCACCGCGAACGCGGTGGCGAGCCAAGTGCGCTGCAACGGTACGGCAACGGCAGCAGTCACATTCGGTGGCGCGGTGACAGGCACGGTGTACAACTGGACGAACAACCAGCCCAGCATTGGCCTCGCGGCCAGCGGTACAGGTAACATCGCTTCGTTCACCGCTACCAATGCGAGCGGTGCCCCGGTGGTGGCCACCATCACTGTTACGCCTTCCTACACCAACGGAGGTGTGACGTGTATGGGTGCTTCGCAAACATTCACCATCACGGTGAATCCTACGCCGACGGTGAGCGCAGTGGCCAATCAGACCTTCTGTAGCGGCCTGACGGCAGGCCCGCTTAACTTCACGAGCAACGCGACTGGTACGACATATGTTTGGTCAAATAGCAATACGGCGATCGGCCTTGCGGCTGGTGGCACAGGCAACATACCAGCCTTCACCGCGACCAATGCTACCGGGGCTGCCATCACAGCCACCATCATCGTCACGCCGACCTTCACTGGTTCGTCAGTGGCTTGCACGGGCGCTGCAATCACATTCACCATCACCGTCAGCCCAACCCCAACGGTGGCGGCTGTGGCCAACCAACTGCTGTGCAGCGAAAGCACAACTACGGCGGTGACGTTCACGGGCAGCCCAGTAGGTACTGTATTCAACTGGACGAACAACACGCCAGCCATCGGCCTTGCTGCCAGCGGAACGGGCGATATCGCGGCATTTGTCGCGCAAAACCCAGGTTCGACTACGCTGGTGGCCACCATCACGGTGACTCCAGCATTTACCAGCGGCGGCACTACCTGCTTCGGCACGGCTCGCACCTTTACCATCACGGTGAACCCGCTCCCAAAAGTGAACGTGGGTGCTGACCTCGTGATCTGTCAAGACCAGACGGCCACCTTGAATGCGGTGCTTTCGGGCGGCGCATTCTTCGGCACATGGAGCGGCGGTGTAGGTATTTATGGAAACAAAACCGCAGCCTCCACGACTTACCTCCCGGCGGCTTCGGAGTACGGACAGACCATCACGCTGACGTTCACCACGAACGATCCGGCTGGCCCCTGCCCATCGGCATCTGACGCATTGACGCTGACTGTGAACACCTTGCCCATCGTGAATGCGGGTGCTGACATCCTGATCTGCGAAGGCGACAAACTGACTTTGAGCCTGCTGAATGCGACCATCACGGCTAACGGCAGCGGTGTGAGTACGGGTGTGTGGTCAAGTACTGGCACGGGTACGTTCCAGCCGAATGCCAACTTCCCAACTGCACTGACGTACACGCCGAGCGCGGCGGATATCGTTACGGGCTATGTGATCCTGCGCCTCACCTCCGACGATCCTGCTGGCCCATGTGGTGCGGTGATCGACGAGGTGCGCCTCGGTTTTCACGAGGAACTTGCCATGTCGTGCGACGACTTGCTGCATGTGTCGCTTGATGTGGATTGCATCAGCGAGGTGAACCCTGACGACGTGCTGGAAGGCGATGCGGACGACTACAAATTCTACACCGTGCGGTTGTTCAATAATTTGAACCAGCCGCTGCCCGGCGGAAACGTAGTGGGCACGGCTGATGTGGGCAAAACTTACAAGGTGAAGGTGACGGACATCTGCACTGGCAACTTCTGCTGGGGCAATGTGAAGGTGGAGGACAAACTCGCGCCGACGCTGACTTGCGCCGATGTGACGCTGACTTGCGTCATCACCAACTTTACCCCCGGCTACATCACGGGTACGCTGGGCATCGCGGCGGGCACTCCTACGGTGTTCGATTGCTCCACTACGACGCTGACTTACGATGACGTGTGGACTGATTTGACTTGCACGGGCAGCATCAACGGCAAGAGCAACGTGAGCGCTTTCATCAAGCGCGACTGGTTGGTGAAGGACGCTTGGAACAACTTCTCGGTGTGTACCCAGTACATTTACTTGGAGCGTCGGGGCATCGCTGCGGTGAAATTCCCGACGGATGTTGACTTGGTTTGTACCAATGCCAACACTGATCCTTCCAGCACGGGCACTCCGTTCCTCACTGACTTCGGCAAGAACTGGCCGCTGTTCCCCGACCAAGCGTCGTGCGAACTGAGTGTCGGCAAAACTGACCAGATATTGCCAGTGTGTGGAAATTCTTACAAAATACTCCGCACTTGGACGGTGTACGACTGGTGTTTGCCAACCAACCCCGGCCCGACCGGTACGCTGAACCCGAGGTTCTTCATTCAGGTGATCAAGGTGACCGACAACGTGGGGCCGACCATTGCTTGCCCTACGAACCTGACGGTTTCGACCAATCCGTTCAACTGCTGCGCAAATGCCGACCTGCCGGACGTGATCATCTCGGACAACTGCGGTGCAGTGGCTTCGATCACGGCGACGGTGGAAGGTGCTGACCCGCTGACGAACGTTCCGTTCAGTTATGCTGTGGTCGGAAACCTGACCACGTTTGCTGGCAACAACCTGTGGAACCCCGACACGCTGGGCGTGGTGGGTGCTACGCCTTGCTTGCCACTCGGCACTTACCCGGTGAAATATGTAGCGGAAGACCTCTGCGGCAACCAGAGGACCTGCTCGTTCAATATTACGGTGGCCGATCTGGTGGCTCCTGCGGTGGCCTGCGACAAGTTTACGCAGGTGTCGCTCGGTGTTAATGGCAAAATACAGGTGAATGCCTTGACTTTTGATGATGGCACGGCCGACGTGTGCTGCCTTGACCGCTTCGAAGCGGCCCGGATGAACAAGGATTGCAACGGTCTGGATGACGACTTCGGCCCGCAGGTAGAATTCTGCTGTACCGACATCAACGATACCATCACGGTCGTTTTCCGTGCCTACGATTGCAGCGGCAACACCAACGATTGCATGGTGCAGGTGTTCGTGGACGACAAACTCAAGCCCACCTGCGTATCGCCAGCCACAGTGACGGTGAGTTGCGAGAATTTTGACCCCAGCCTCTGGGCCTACGGCTTCGCAACGGGCGAGGACAACTGCTGCATCGACACGATCACGACGACGACGAACTTCTCGCAGTTTGATACGCTGTGCTCACGCGGTACCATCACCCGCACCTTCCGGGTGTTCGACTGCGCCGCCAACAGCACCCAATGCACCCAGCGGGTGTTCGTGAACTACGAGCAGGATTACTTCGTGAAATTCCCAGACGACCGCATCGTCTCGGTGTGTGATGGCACGGGCAACTTCGGCGAGCCGACGTTCCTGAACAAAGATTGCGAACTGTTGGGTGTGTCGTTCACCGATGAGGTGTTCACGGTGGTACCCGATGCTTGTTTCAAAATCGAGCGCACTTGGCACATCATCAACTGGTGCCGCTACAATGCCAACCTGCCGCTGACCGATGTGCCGAACCCGAACCCGAACGCGACAGTGAACAGCCCGGCGAACAACGCTGGCCCAGTGGTCTCGTCGAGTTCCAACCCGGCAGTGGTCGCTGCTCCCTGGACGGCAACTCGCGTTGCCATCGTTCCGGGTGCTACGCAGACCGACTACTCGGTGTTCTACAACGGCGGTACGTACACGTTCAACAACCAGGTCGTCACGGTGCCGAGCATCAGCAACAGCAACGGTTTCTCGTATAAGCAGATCATCAAGGTGCTGGATACTCAGGACCCAACGATCGAGAATTGTCCAGCAAGCCCAGTCACTTTCTGTGACCTGACCCCGAACGACGGCAATCTGTGGAATGAAATCTACTGGTACGACAACGGCACCATGCAGCACGACCTCTGCGAAGGCCCGACCGATCTGACGATCACGGCAACAGACGCTTGCTCCGGCTCAAACATCAACATCAAGTACTTGCTGTTCTTGGACACGGACAACAACGGTTCGATGGAGACGGTGATCAGCAGTACCAACCTGCCGGGCTTCAATAATGTGCAGTTCAACAATGCACAGAACCTGAACTTCACTGGCGGCACTCCATCAGCCTTCGATGAGCGTCCCGTGCCGAGCAACCAGAAGTACGGCTTCGCGCTGCAAACCACAACGAGCGGCACGAAAAAGACCGGTGCAGTGCGCTGGAATACCTTCCAGTCGCAAGGCACCTACGTGGTGCCAGAGTTGCCCTACGGCACCCACAAGATCAAGTGGATCATGGAGGACGGCTGTGGCAACGAGAGCATCTGCGAGTACACATTTATCGTGAAAGACTGCAAAGCACCTACGGTGGTTTGCCGCAACGGCTTGAGTGTGAACATCATGCCGACTGGCATGATCCAACTTTGGGCATCTGACTTTTTGCAGTACACCGAGGACAACTGCACACCGAGCAACAAACTGCAAATCGCCATCCGCAAGGTAGGCGCAGCCGACGGCCAGGGCAACACGACGGGCTTCCCGCGCAATGCCGATGGTACTCCGCAGACGAACGTGGCGTTCACTTGTGCAGAACTTGGGCAGCAGGAGGTAGAACTTTGGTCTATTGATTTGGCCGGCAACGCTGACTTCTGCCTGACGTATGTGATCGTGCAGGACAACAACGGCAACTGTGAGCCAGGGGGCGCAGTCGTGGCGGGTTACCTGAAAACGGAGGAGCAGCAAGGTTTGGAAGACGCGAATGTGGAAATCAACGGCTCAATGGCTGGTATCCCCTCGTTCATAAAATCTGTGATGACGGATCAGAATGGCTACTATGAAGCACTCAAGTCGGTCCCGTTGGGAGCCAACTTTACCGTCACCCCCACCCACGATGCGAACCCGCTGAACGGCGTTTCGACCTATGACTTGGTGCTGATCTCGAAGCACATTCTGGGTCTGGAGCCGCTGACCACGCCATACAAGATGATCGCTGCAGATGCCAACAAGTCTGGTTCGATCACCACATTCGACATCGTGGAGATCCGCAAGTTGATCTTGGGCATCTACACGGAACTGCCGAACAACACATCGTGGCGCTTTACGGACAAATACTTTGCGTTCCCTGACCCGCTCAACCCGTTCAAAACGGCGTTCCCGGAGAACAAGTCGGTGGCGGACATTCAGGCGCACATGCTGAGTGGCGACTTTGTGGCGATGAAAATAGGCGACGTGAACGGCAGTGCGACGGCGCACTCGCTGATGAACAGTGAAGACCGCACGGCGGGTACCTTGCTCTTCGACGTGAGCCGCCTCACCTCCAGCCCCTCTCCAAGCGGAGCGGGTAGCGTGACGGCTGGCGAAGTGTTCGAGGTAACGTTCAAGGCGGCTACTGCTGCGCAGGGCTACCAGTTTACCCTCAACCTGAACGGCCTGACGGTGACAGACATCGTGGAGGCTGGCAAGGTAACGGCTGCGAACTTCGGTTTGCACGAAGGTGCTTTGACGGTGTCGGTGAACGGCGAGAGCCAGTTCACGGTGCGCTTCCAAGCGACAAAGAGCGGCCAGTTGAGCGATATGCTCGGTGTGAGCAGCCGCATCACGAAGGCGGAGGCTTATACGCTTCAAAATGAGCGTCAGGAAGTTGCGCTGCGCTTCGGGAAGACAACTGTCGGTGTGGGCTTTGAACTGTACCAAAACCAGCCCAACCCGTTTGTGTCGAAAACGGCCATCGGTTTCCACCTGCCAGAAGCGGCTACGGCTACGCTGACGGTTTACGACGAGACGGGCCGCACGCTGTTCACCCAAAAAGGTGACTACGCGAAAGGCTACAACTCTGTAGCGGTAGAGCGTGCGCTGCTGGACGCGACTGGTGTGTTGTACTACAAGTTGGAGACGGCTACAGACTCTGCTACGAAACAGATGATTCAGGTGAAGTAGAAAGCGGCCTCGACCACTTAGATGGAATATGGGCAATCCCCGCTCGCGGAAACGCGGACGGGGATTGTTTTTTAGGGAAACGAGTCGTTGCACCAAAAAAAGACAGTGTCCCGCGTTGCAAAACCCGCTGGGACGGTAGTTTTGTGCCATCAAATTCATCCACTCTTTCAAACAATTCATCCGTTATGAAAAAACTGATTTTCATTTTTGCCCTGATCATCGCTTGCTGTTTTGCGGCACAAGCGCAGGATTACAAGACCGCTGTCGGCTTGCGCTTCGGCTATCCGACCTCCATCTCTTTCAAGCATTTCATCAGCGAGCCTGGAGCCATTGAGGTGTTCGCCGGGACGGCCAGGCGTTCCAGTTTTTACCGCTGGACCAACCTCGGTGCGATGTATCAGCACCACTCGTCCATCAGAGGGGCTGAGGGGCTGAGGTGGTATGCGGGCGGTGGCGCGGCATTTTACTTCTGGAATTATGACAAGGGTTTTAACAACAGAGCCGATTATGGTGCCACCAGTTTGGGGATCATGGGGGTGCTCGGCTTGGACTACAAGTTTGTCGAAATCCCGCTCAACTTGTCTATCGACTGGACCCCCACGCTTTTCTTGGGAGACGTTTACGTCGGTAATTTCGGTGCTGGCTATGCTGCGTTGAGCGTACGCTATACCTTTCAATAAGCAGTACAACAACCAATTAGCACAACGGGCTTGCCGAACACACTTCGGCAAGCCCGTTTTTTTGAAAGCCCAAGTGAAGAGGGCCAATTTTTTATCCTCTTCAAAGTATGAAAATGTCGCCTCGCTCTCGCACCTTCGCCATCGAAGGAAACGACCGAACATCCTTTAAAAAAGTAGGAGGCCAAAGCCGAAAAGCCTCAATAAAGTAGGCACTAAACATCTTCACTTCTTACCGATTACATGACTTTACGGAAATCTTTACTCGCCCTCACCCTCTGCCTGTTTGCGTTGCAAGCGTTCGCAATTGACCTTTCGCCCTCGGCTCCGGTATCGGACCGTCCTGCGCAGACCCAAAAAACCTCAGCATACGACTTCAGCAAAATGTCGGCGCGTCAGGTAGAAGAGGCTACTGGCCACAAACTGAGTTTTAAAGAAAAACTGGCTCTCAAAGTGCTGAAAATGAAGGCCAAGAAGATGCAGAAGAAAGCGTCCACCGACCTCGATAAAAATGTTTACATCATCTTGGCCATCTTCATTCCCTTCGTGGCAGTCGGTTTGGCGACTGATTTTGAAGGCACCGACTGGCTGATTTGCCTTCTATTGACCTTCCTTTTTTGGATTCCGGGCATCATTTTCGCATTTATCAAAATGGGCGACTACTACGGATGATCCAGTTTGTTGCCTAATCACAACCTATAAACACGAGAGCCGCCTCAGCATCTGAGGCGGCTCTCGTGTTTACCGCAGTAAAGTCAAATCCCCCTGTTTCGTCTCCTCCCGCCCCTCCGCATCTCGGAAGCGCAGCACCCAGCCGTACACCCCCGGCAGTGCTGGTTTTCCCCTAAAAAAGCCGTCCCAGCGCGGCACCTCGCCCATCCCAGAGGCGTACAGCAAATTGCCCCAACGGTCGTACACCCCGCAGCGCAGCAGTACGAAGCCCGACTCCACCGAAATCTCCCACTGGTCCTGCTGTCCATCTCCGTTTGGGGAAAAAACGTTGGGTGCATAAATGCCCGTTGTGCCACAGCGCACCACCCGTAGCGCGAATGAATCGACCACCGAGCACAAGCCGCGCTGCGCCCGAAGGCGGTAAGTGCCGCTGCTGGGCAGATCAAAAAAGCGAGTGGGTTGGTCGCTGCCGTCGTCCCACAGCCAAGCATCGAAATCAGCAGCAAGCGGCACTGCCAACAGTGGTATGCCAGGGCACAGCACTGTATCAGAGAAGGCGAACAAATCGGCGGCCAGCGGCGGCAGCACCCGCAGCGTATCGCTGAACGTGTCGGCGCAGATGCCGTACTTCTGCACCAATTTTATGGGAAAAAACCCAGCACTGTAGTACGCAACATTTTCTACCACAGCACCTTGTGCAGCAGGTGTGGATGATCCGGGCAGCAGCCACTGCCAAGTGTGGGCCTGCCCATTGCCATCGGTAGCGAGGCGCAATGGCGTAGCGGCGCACACCGAATCTGGCAGCGAAAAGTGCGCTTCAGGCAGTTCAGCCGGGCAGTGGTCGCTGAGATAGACTTCCGTTGGCTCCACTTGAAACAGCTCCTCATTTTGTGCGATGTCGCTGCTTTGCACACTAAAATTCAGATCGCTGACGGTAATCGAGAGGCTTTCAATCTCCGGCAATGGCATGGGCTGCACCGGGCAGGCAGGCTGCAGTTGGCCTTCGGCATTGGTTTTCAAAAAGCGGGCGTAGCGCAGGCTCTCGTCGGCATTTTGCAAAAAAATCAGCCCGCCATCGGCGGTGGACTGAAGCTCCGAGACCAAGTAATCCGTGCAAGTTTCGTAAGTATTAGCCCAGTCCACCGAAGCCACGTCGGGAGCCAGTTTGACGAGCATGGCGGGTACGAGGGGGGCGTTTCCGGCTGGTTTAGGCCGATTGATGAGGGCGAAAATGCCGTCGTCGGCTGCCACACGGAGCAGGTTGGCGTTGAAGCCGCTGCTGGTTTTTTTGGCCCACACCACCGTGCCATCAGGCCGGATGCGGGCGAAAGCCATGCTGCCAGACCGGGTGCCGTAGAGCAAGAAGTCGCCATTCTGAAAATGCCCGCCGTCGCGGACGAAGGCAAAGTCAGCGTAGCGTTTGGCCCACTGCACGGCACCGCTGCTGTTGATCTTCAGCAAAAAACCGCCACCGCCGTTTTGGCTCAGGCCGCCGTAGAGATAAATTTCGTCCTCGCTGCGCACCATCACCCCGTTGGCATCGGTGGGCTGCTCGGCTTGGTAGTAGTGGCGCAGGGCTACGGTGCCAGAGGGCAGCACCTTGAACAGCATCGCCCGGTTGAAGTCGGGCAGTTCGGGCGTGTAGCCCAACCCATGCACGGCCCATGCGGTGCCGCTGGGCGCGAGGGCCAGCGCATTGCCCGAGGCAAATGGCCCATAGCGCAGCGTTGGCCTCAACTGACTCTGCCACAGCAGGTTGCCGTCGGAATCGAAGCGCATCAGATTGAGTAGCGCATCGGGCGTGGCGGAGAATCCACCTTTTCGGAGCATCAAGAAAAAACCGCCTCCAGTACCGTTGGGCAGCACCTGGAAAGCACCGATGCTCAGTTCACTCTTGTTTTTTGAGGGGCAAGTCTGGCGCGCCCACAGCACCGAGGCGTTGGCATCGAGCCGGGTGAGTTGGATGCAGTTGTCGCGCAGACCGCCGATCAGGTATCCGCCATCAGGCATCTGGGTCAAGCCGTATGCGGCGTAGAGGCTGTCTATTTTTTTGTGAAAAACGGACTGGGCCAGCAGGGTGGGGTGGGGGAGCCAACAGGCCAAGAGTAGAGGAAGGAGCCATTTCGTCATGATCGTCATTTTTGCCCGCCGCAGCCTGCTCGCCGCAGCCAAGGGCTAAAGCGAGTAAAAGCGGAGGGTGGTCGTCATTCCGTTATAGTTGTCATTGTGGCGCGGTGTTTTTTAAAAAATATCGGCCATGCGCACTGCAAATTCGGGCATCACATCGCCGCCGGAGAGCGGCTCCTCGAAGGGAATGGTGTGAGGCTCAGTATTTTCGGCATAGACCCAAGTCTCGCGGTGTTTTGGGTCGATGAGCCAGCCCAGGCGGCAGCCGCACTCCATGTACTCGTCCATTTTGTCTTTCAGGCTCTGTAGGCTCTGGTCGCCGGAGCGGATTTCGGCCACAAAATCGGGTGCGATGGGGGCGAAGCGGTGGCGCATGGGCGGCGGCACGGCCTCCCAACGGTCGCTGCGTATCCAGGCCGCGTCGGGTGAGCGCTCTGAGCCGTTGGGGAGTTTGAAGCCCGTGGAGGAGTCGAAAATAGTGCCGAGTCGGTACTTGCGGTTCCAGATGCCTAAGTCAACTGTGAGTTCGGCGTTGCGGCTTCCCGTGTCAGAGTTGGTCGGCGGCATGATGATGATGTATTTGTCGAATGTGCGCTCGATGCGCAGTTCGGGGTTGAGCACACAGAACTTGAAGAACTGCTCGTCGGTCATGCCGCCATTGGGCATCTGGAAGGCGATGCCGGGGAAGAGGCGCGGGCGGCGGGCGGTGGTGGCTATGGCAGTCATGCGATGCGGTTTTTTTCTTTTAAAAAATATGGACAAAAATAACGGCTCATCAGGACTTTTTGCCCTTTGTCTTCGTCGCTGGTGCCGTCGCTTTTTTCACTTTCGGCACCTCCTCGCCCTCAAAAACCATGACGCAGAGCGGCGGCAGTTGGAACGTGATGGAGTGGGTGCGCCCGTGCAAGGTTTTTTTCTCGGCAGTGAGGTCGCCGTTGAGCAGGCCGCTGCCGCCGAAGCGCGTGTCGTCGCTGTTCAGCACCTCTTTCCAGACTCCGCTGTAGGGCACACCCACGCTGTACTGCTCCATGTGGTTGGTGTTGAAATGGCACACTACGAGCAGCACCTTGTCGCCCGGCTCGCCCTTGCGGAGGTAGGCCAGCACAGAGTTGGCCGTGTCGTCGCCCGAAACCCATTCGTAGCCTTCGGATTGAAAAGCGTTGTAGTAGAGCGCTTTGCGCGAAGTGTAGAGTTCGTTGAGCGCGGCCACCCAAGCCTGTACGCCCCGGTGCAGATCGAACTCCAGCAGGTGCCAAGCCACGCCCAGGTCGTGGCTCCACTCGCTGGTCTGGCCGATTTCGTCGCCCATGAACAAGAGTTGCGAGCCGGGGTGCGTCCACTGCAAGCCGTAGAGGGCGCGGAGGTTGGCAAACTTCTGCTGCTCGTCGCCGGGCATCTTGTAGAGTATGCTTGCCTTCATGTGTACCACCTCGTCGTGGCTGAGGGGCAGCATGAATTTTTCGGAAAAAGCGTACACCATCGAGAACGTGATCTCATTTTGGTGGAAGCGGCGGAATATGGGTGGGCGCTTGAAGTACGAGAGCGAATCGTGCATCCAGCCCATCATCCATTTTTGCCCAAAACCGAGGCCGCCCTCGAAGGTGGGGCGGGTGACATCGGGGAAGGCCGTGCTTTCCTCAGCGATGGTCTCCACGCCGGGGAAGTGGCGGTACACTGCTTCGTTGAAATCTCTGAGGAAGGAGACGGCCTCCAAGTTTTCCTTGCCGCCGTAGATGTTGGGCACCCACTCGCCCTCCTTGCGGGAGTAGTCGTGGTAGAGCATGGAGGCCACTGCATCCACCCGAAGGCCGTCGATGTGGTACTGTTCGAGCCAAAATAATGCGTTGGAAATCAGGAAACTACGCACCTCGTTGCGCCCGTAGTCGAAAATGTAACTGTTCCAGTCGGGCTGAAAGCCGCGGCGCGGGTCGGCGTACTCGTAGAGGTGGGTGCCGTCGAAGTTGTACAGGCCATGAATGTCGCTGGGGAAGTGGCTCGGTACCCAGTCGAGGATGACCCCGATGCCTTCGCGGTGGAAAGCATCGACGAGGTGCATCAGGTCTTCGGGCTTGCCGCTGCGGCTGGTGGGCGCGAAGTAGCCGGTGATTTGGTAGCCCCAGGAGGGGAAGTAGGGGTGCTCCATCACGGGCATGAGTTCGACGTGGGTGAAGCCCATTTTCTTGACGTAAGGCACCAGGTCGTCTGCCAGTTCGCGGAAGTTGAGCGAGCGGTTGCCGTCCTTCGGGATTTTCTTCCAAGAGCCGGGGTGGATTTCGTACACCGACCAGGGCTGGGGCTTGTTTACTTTTTCGCGCCTGGTTGTCAGCCACTTGTCGTCGTTCCAGGTGTAGTCGGTGTCCCAGACGACGGAGGCCGTCTGGGGTGGCGTTTCCCAAGTGCGGGCGAAAGGGTCGCCTTTGTCCAGCCCGAAGCCGTCCCAAGTTTTGATGTGGTACTTGTAGGTGCTGCCCTTGCCGAGGCCGGGGATGAAGCCTTCCCAGATGCCGCTTTTGTCCCAGCGGGGCAGCAAGATGTGGGTGTCGGAGTCCCAGCCGTTGAAGTCGCCAGTGACACTGACGCGCTTGGCGTTGGGCGCCCACACGGAGAAGCACACGCCGCGCTGGCCTTCGTACTCCACGATGTGGGTGCCGAGTTTGTGGTGGAGGTCGAAGTGCTTGCCGCTCTGAAAGAGGGCAATGTCGAAGTCGGTGAGGCGAGAATATGGGAGGACCATGCGAATTGAGTTTGAGAGTTCGAAGTTCGAAGTTTGAAGTTGGGCTTCGGGCTTGGGATGTCGGCAGAGAGCAGGCGGTAGGGACTTGCGCCCGCCTACGTCCCGATGGATTGGGACTACGGCGAGTAAATCAGCCGAAGCCCAAAGGTAGTTTTTCCGTTGGGGATTCAATTTTGGGGCGGGGAATTATCATTTGCAGGCATGAGTACCTTTTGGGTAGGGCCGCCCATGCAGACTCGCCCAATGTTTTTTATTGAAAACGCCCGGATTGTCGTCGCCGTAAAATAGTTTTGTGTCGAACAAAACGAGTGCGCCGGACACGGCCCCCCACACCTTGCCGCCGTTGTCACCAATATTCAAATCAACTTTCTAAATCAACTCAAACCACATCATGTCACGGTTAACCACCTTCTCCAGATTGCTCATCACGGTCGCCATCGTAGCCGCCGTTTTTTTTGGCTCCAAATTGTTTCTCGGCAAAACGGGTCTTTTAGACAAAAAAGTCACCGTCGTCGAACTCGCCAAGACCGACGAGACCACCAACGAAATCCTCGGTTCTGCGCCCAAGAACTTTGAGACCGTCGGCCTTTCCCAACTCGCACTGCCTTCCTCCGATGCCGCTACAGGCGGCATCCGCATGACCTACCTCGGCATGGGCTGGAATGCGCAAACGCCCATCGCTTACGCCAACGGCGGCTCCAAAACCAAAGCGGGTAGCCTCATGGCCGCCAACGGCATCAACCTGAACTTCATCCGCCAGGACGACTACGGGAAGATGCAGGAGGCCATGGTCAAATTCGCCAGCGACTACAAGACCAACCCCAAATCGCCCGCCGTGTTCTGCGGCATCATGGGCGACAATCTCGCTTCGTTCAAGGTCGCTTTGGACGCGAAATTGAAAGAGGTGGACCCCGCCTATGATGTGCGCGGCTTCTACATCTGCGGCTACTCTTACGGCGAAGACAAGTTCATTGGCCCCGCCGCCTGGAAAAAAGAGCCGCAAAAAGCACGCGGCGGCGTGTGCTCGGTGGTACTCAAAGACGGCGACCACAACATCGCCATCAAGTGGGCTTCCGACAACGATGTGCCGGTAAACCCCGACCCGACGGTGTACGACCCCAGCCGACTCAACTTCGTGGGCGTGAGCACGTTCGTGGAAGCCGCCGACCGTTTCATCGCCAACCAAACCATCGAACTGCCAGAGGTGAAAGACGGAAAACGCACGGGCAACACCGCAAAAGTGAAGATTGACGCGACCAGCACCTGGTCGCCCGAAGACGAAAAGGTGTTCAAAAGCAACCGCGACGTGGTGACGCTGCTGAGTACCCGCGAGAATGTGAAACAGATGCCCTGCCTCCTGCTCGGCCTCAACAAGTACCTCGCCGACAACCGCGAGCCGGTCAAAAAACTCATCTCTGCGCTCGCCGCTGCGGGCGATCAGGTGAAAACCTATGATGCAGCCCTGCGCTACGGCTGCCAGATGAACGCCGAAGTATTTGGCCCCGAAGCCGACTGGTACGCGCTGTACCGGGGCAAGGAAATGGAAAGCGGCGCAGGCCGCACCGTGTCCGTAGGCGGCTCGCGCTCCTGCAACTTGGCCGACGTGGCCGATGACTTCGGCCTCGCCGAAGGCTCAGTGAACAGTTACCCCTCGGTTTACACACTGTTCGCCAACTACATGAGCAAACTTTACCCTGAAGACCTGCCCACTTTCCCGGCGATAGATGACGCGCTCGACCTCGGTGCCGTCCGCGCTGTGTATGCCAGCGCCGACAAGGGCAAAATGACTGAAGGGTTCAAAGAAAAATACTCGAAAGGCGACATGACCGAGGTGTTCGGCCGCCGCAACTACAACATCGAGTTCGAGACTGGCTCCGCCAAAATCAAAGCCTCCAGCGAGAAGGTTTTGGAGGAAATTTTCAACTCGCTAAACACCACCAACTTGCGTATGAGCGTACGCGGCCACACCGACAATGTGGGCAACTACGAAAGTAACATCGAACTTTCCAACGCCCGCGCCAATGCCGTGCGCCAGTGGGTGCAAAAACGCTCTAAGTACAGTTTCCCAGCCGAGCGGTTCGCACAGATACAAGGCTTCGGCTCCGATAAGCCGGTAGCCGACAACAACTCCCCCGAAGGCCGCGCCCGCAACCGCCGGGTGGAGATCGTGTTCGGCGACTGAGCCGTTTTTGCTGATGCGGGGATTGGGTGATG
>JAYSUY010000910.1:0-3205 GCA_043718855.1 Saprospiraceae bacterium
TCTTTTTAACTTTACCGATTATGCATCTATTTCATTTCTTAATTTCTGCGGCAATCCTCTTTTTGCCCCTCTCTGCTGCTGCACAAGCCTCACCCCTTGGCACTTGGCTGACCACCGATGACGAGACCGGTGAGGCTAAAAGCCACATCGAACTGTACGCAGTGGGGGATAAAATATTTGGGAGAATCTCGCATCTGCTGCGCCCCTCACTCAACCACAATTGCGACAAGTGCGAGGATCACCGAAAAAACCAACCGGTGCTGGGCATGGTCATCATTGAGGACATGCAACTCTCCGGCGGCCACTGGCAGTATGGCCGGGTGCTATACCCCAAGCAGGGAAAGTGGTACAGCCTGAAATTCTGGCTGAAGGATGGTGATGCGAACACACTGGCCGTGCGCGGCAGTTTCGGCCCGTTTTACCGGACGCAGTACTGGAAACGGGTTTGAAGGAAGTATGAACGATGAGGTATGAAGTATGAGGTATGAACTATGAACTATGAGTAGTTCAAATCATTCTAATTCAATGTGTTAAGTTGTTTTTCGTTCCTACTTCATACCTCATACTTCATCGTTCCTACTTCATCATTTAGGTTTCACGTTCGCTTTGATCTTGATCTGCGTCTCGTTCGGGAAGGTGTTGGCAATGACCTTGACGATCTTGCTCAACTGATCTTTCTTGCTGGCGGAGTTGAATTTGACCATGATCTCGCTTGTTTCGCCGGGTGCAATCGGCGCTTCGGGCCACTCCGGCACTGTGCAGCCACAGCCAGCGTAGGCTTTCAGGATGGTGAGCGGTATCTGGCCGGTATTGCTGAACTGAAACCGGTGTACCACCACTTCGCCTTCTGTAATTTCGCCAAAATCAAACTCTGTTTCCACAAACTGGATACGGGCCAACTGGTTGGTGTCGGTGGGCAGGTTGGCGGTCAATGGATTGTTGATCATGCTGGCATTGGGGCCGCCATCTTCGATATTTTGTGCTGCGCCAGTTTGGTCGTTTTTGCAAGCCATCAACATCAGGGCGAGGCTTAGGAAAAAAATGAATCTACTTTTCATGGAACTGTGTTTTGTGTGTTACTTGTCGGCTCAAAGTTATGACAGCACATATTTTTCTCCTCGGTTTTATGGGCAGTGGCAAAACTTACCTCGGTGAGCGACTGGCTGAGCGGTTGGGCTGGCCTTTTTTCGACCTTGATCGGCTGCTGGAAGCAGGCGAAGGAAAAACCATCACCACTATTTTTGCTGAAAAAGGCGAAGCCGCTTTCCGCGATCTGGAGCGAGAGTATCTGCACACGCTTGGAAATCAAGCACCTGCGGTGGTCGCTACAGGCGGTGGCACTCCCTGCTTTTTCGACAATATGAATTGGATGAAGGCACACGGCATGACGATTTATTTGAAGGCTCCTGTCGAAATGCTGTACGAGCGGCTGCACCGCGAGCGGGCAGGAAGGCCGCTGCTGGCTGGGCTGAGCGATGGGGAGTTGCGGGATTTTATTGAGAAAAAACTGGGCGAACGGGAGGAGTGGTATCGGCGGGCGGAGATGGTAATGACCAGTAGCAGCGGGGCGGAACTGGTGAAGTTCTTTGGAGGCGTTAGGTAAATTGTACCTTCGCCCGCTCAGAAAAAAGCGACCTATGACAGGAGACGTGTTCAGCGACGGAAACCGGATCAAATTTACAGCGATGGATCACCCGTCGCAAGCCAATGCTTTCCTGAGAATACTTTATGATCTGGTCAAAAAAAGAGGGTACTCAGAGGTGTTGATTGATTGTGTAGATGTAGGGCGGGCTTTCCCCAATGTGATCGTTCCGGTGACGGGAATCATAGATTTTTACCGCAGCACCGAACAGGTTGAGTTTGAATTTCCCCAACTCCCCGATTTTTTGTCAAGGTGCCATTTTGCTCAACCTGTGAGCGTCGCCTCCAATGAAAAAGCCTTGAAATCAAGCCCCTTGAACAAGGTCTGGAAGTTTCAGACTGCCGAAGATGTGAATGACTTGGGCAACGAGTTTGTCAGGGCCATATCCCAAGAGATTGTGTGCGAAGAAGGCGTGATTGACTCGATCATGTGGTGCATCAACGAAGTGATGGACAATGTGATGCTGCACTCCGGCAAAGACTACGGTTTTGTGATGGGGCAGGTACACAAGCAGACCCGCCACATTTCTTTCTGTGTTTACGACAATGGGCAAGGCATATACAATTCGTTGAAAAACAGCACCCATGCGCCTAAAAACTCGATAGATGCCATTGAAATGTCCATCCAAGAACGAGTGACCCGCGACAAGGCTGTTGGGCAGGGCAACGGTATGTGGGGCTTGTCCGAAATCGTAAAAAACAACTCAGGCCGCTTGTCCATCGCTTCGGGTTCGGGGCTTTTTTTTCGGTCAAACGGAAATTTAGAAACCCGCGACGATCTGACTTTCCTCTCTCCTGACAACGGGGCTTGTTCTGTTGATTTTCAACTGAACTACAACCAAAAAGTGATGCTGAGCGTGGCCCTCAAAGGGCATAAGCCGGTAAACTATCGTACAGAAAATTTTGAGGACGATCAGGGGGTCATCGTGTACAGATTGGCCGATATGCCCTCTGGAACAGGCACCCGCCAGTCGGGCCAAAAAATTCGGAACGACGTGATCAACCTCTACAGCGATTCTAAAAAAGGCGTTGTCATAGACTTTGATGGGCTTTCTGTGATATCCTCCTCATTTGCTGACGAATTAGTGGGCAAACTCGTTGTGCACTTCGGTTTTTTCGGTTTCAACCAGATCGTCCGGTTGAAAAACATGAACACCCTCATCCAAACCATCGTAGAAAGGTCCGTCGCCCAGCGGATGACCGAATCATTCACCTGAACATGAGCAACACAACTATACCAGCCCCAGCCTCCACCAACTTCCTCGAAGAAATCATCGAGGCCGACCTCGCCGCTGGCCGCTACGCCAGCATCCTCACCCGATTCCCGCCAGAGCCAAACGGCTACCTGCACGTCGGCCATGCCACCAGCATTTGCCTCAATTTTGGCTTGGCCCAGAAATACGGCGGCACCTACAACCTCCGCTTCGACGATACCAACCCAACCACCGAAGAGACCGAGTTTGTGGACAGCATCATCGCCGACGTGCGATGGCTTGGCTTCGAGCCAGCCAATATTTTCTATGCCTCCGACTATTTTGCTCAACTATACGAGTGGGCCAAAGTG
>JAYSUY010000092.1:0-6433 GCA_043718855.1 Saprospiraceae bacterium
CAAAGCGGGCGCAAAGGTAAACCCGCAATCCGCACAAACAAGCACCAACCCCCTTTTTTCTCCCCTCCTTTCAAAAAAACCTTTTTTTAAAGATGCGAACGAAAACCGACCAGAGCCAAATACTAAACCAAATCATTGTCTTTCAATGAGTTGTGTGTTTAGGACATTGCTCAGCGCACTATCTTCAAACTGAGATCCAGTGGTTGCGCGGAGTGCGTCAAAGCCCCTGTCGAAACGTAGTTGACTCCCGTCTGCGCGTATTTGCGAACATTGTTGAGATTGATGCCGCCAGATGCCTCGGTCTCGAACCGGCCAACGACGGTGGCAACGGCCTCGGCCAAGATCGGTATCTCGAAATTATCGAACATGATGCGAGTAATGCCGCCGACTTCAAGCACTTCGTGTACTTCCACCAAGTTGCGCACTTCTACCGTGATGCCGAGGCTCAACGCTTGCTCGCGCTGGTAGGCTTGGGCGCGCTCAACAGCAGCACGGATACCGCCCGCCGCGTCCACATGGTTGTCTTTGATCATCATCCAGTCGTAGAGACCCCAGCGGTAGTTTTCGCAGCCGCCTATTTTGACAGCCCATTTTTCCAAAAAACGGATGAGTGGGGTGGTTTTGCGCGTATCCAGCACCTTCGCGGGCAAGTCGCTCACCTCGAAGGCGAAGCGGCTGCTGAGGGTGGCGATGCCACTCATGCGCTGCATGGTGTTGAGCACGAGCCGCTCGGCTTGCAGCAGGGCGCGGGTGCTGCCTTCTACCTCGAAAGCAACTTCACCATATAATACGTCGCTGCCGTCAGGCTTGTTAATGGTGACAGTGGAGGTTGGGTCTATGTGGCGGAAGATGTGCTGGGCCATTTCGACTCCTGCCAGTACGCCGTAATCTTTGATTTTGAGCACCGCGCGGCTGCGGCTGTCGGCAGTGATGGTGGCTAAGGAGGTGTGGTCGCCCTCGCGGATGTCTTCGTGGAGGCCGGCAACGATGAAGTCATGTATGTGCTGGTCGGTGATTTGTGCTGGACGCATTTGTCTAAGTCGTTGAGTAGGTGGTGGGCGTTGAGATGGTTGAATGAGGTTATTCTTTCCATTTGATGTTGCAGCCTCCGGAAGGTCGCTGTACTGGGCTAGGCATTTGACCCAATAAAACCGCGTCTAACGCTGCCCGGAGGTCTTCGCCGGTAGATGCGACGGGATTTCGCTTGGGGCGGCTGGGGTCGAGTTGGCCTCGGTAGGCGAGCCGTAGGTTTTCATCAAAAATATAAAAGTCAGGGGTGCAGGCCGCGTCATAGGCGCGGGCGACGGCCTGGCTTTCATCGTAAAGGTAGGGGAAGTCGTAGCCCACTGCGCGGGCGTGTTCGGCCATCAGGTCGGGTGCATCGTCGGGGTGTGTCGTCGCGTCGTTGCTGCTGATGCCCACAAAGGCTACTCCGCGCGGCTTGTAATCTGCCACGATTCGCACGATTTCGGGGTTGACGTAGAGGACGTAAGGACAGTGGTTGCAGAGGAACATCACGACCGTTGCCCGGTGGCCGTCGGCTACGTCTTGGAGGCGTACGGTTTCCCCAGTAACTGGTTCGAACAGTTCAAAGTCCGGGGCAGCGATACCCAGCGGGAGCATATTGGATTCGGTGTAGGCCAACTTCTTTAATGATGAATGATGCCCACCTTCGCACTTTGTGCTATGGCGGATAAAAATGATGTATGACGACACTCCTTTGCACTTCGTGCGACAGTAGGCGTTAGAGCGGAGAGCAAAAGTACCCCGGAAGTCGGTTTGAGCGGTGTTTCAGCGAGTGTTTTCGTTTGGCTCTACGTCTTGAAGTAATGTCCCGACATACTTGCACCAAGCATTTAAAAAAAATATCCCGCATTTATTATCCCCATTTTCAAAACTCACCTACTTTAACCGCTCGAAGCAGATTATTTCACCAAACAAAATTTTATTGTCATGTCATCTGCCCGTTTATCTCTTTGCCGGGGATAGTTTGAAGTTCGGAGTTTGAAGTTCGAAGTTCGTGGCACCCGCTTGGGACATCGAACTTCAAACTTCAAACTCTAAACTACCCCGGCTTTCTATTCACCAAACTCAGTTCTCTGTTTATGGCAGTTTATTCCACCGACAAAATCCGGAACGTCGTCCTGTGCGGACACGCCGGAAGCGGCAAGACAACCCTTGCTGAAGCCATGCTCTTTGAGGCCAAAGCCATCACCCGACGCGGTACGGTCGGCGACGGCAACACTCAGGGCGACTACACTACGCTCGAACAGCAACGCGGCCACTCGCTCTTCGCCAGCCTGCTCCACTGCTCCTGGAAAGACACCAAAATCAACATACTCGACACACCGGGGCTGGATGATTTTGCTGGTGAAGTGGTGACGGCATTGAAGGTAGCCGACACGGCCATCATGTTGCTCAACGCTAAGAGTGGCGTGGAGGTAGGCACTGAACTGATTTGGGAATACATCGAAAAATTTGAGACACCCGCCATTTTTGTAGTCAACCACCTCGACCACGAGAAAGCAGACTTTGAGATGACCCTTGACCAGGCCCGCAGCCGCTTCGGCAGTCGGGTACTGCCACTCCAATTTCCGGTAAACGCCGGCACAGGTTTCAATGCCATCGTGGACGCGCTCCGCATGGTGATGTACCAGTTTCCCGCCTCCGGCGGAAAACCAGAGAAAAAAGCCATCCCGGCTGAATACCAAAAACGCGCCGACGAGATGCACAACGCCCTCGTGGAGGCTGCTGCCGAAAACGATGAGGCGCTGATGGAAAAATATTTTGAGGAAGGCAACCTGAGCGAGGAAGAACTGGCAAAAGGGCTGAGCATCGGCCTCGCACACCGACAATTTTTCCCTCTGTTTTGCGCCTCTGGATTGCAGGACATGGGCAGCGGGCGCATCATGGGCTTCATCCATGACGTTTGCCCCAGTCCCGCCGAACGCCCAGCGGCATCACTCGAAGGCGGCGGCTCCAAGCCCTGCGACTCGGCAGCGCGACCTTGCGTGTTTGTCTTCAAAACCGTGATTGAACCGAAAATCGGCAACGTTTCCTACTTCAAAGTGTACTCTGGCACCCTCAAAACGGGCGACGAACTGACCAACGCGGACAACGGCACGGTGGAGCGTTTTGCCCAAATTTATGAGTGCGAGGGTAAAAACCGCGAGGTGGTGAACGAACTCCGCGCTGGCGACATCGGCTGCACGGTGAAACTCAAGGGCGCACACACCAACCAAACGCTCAATCCGAAAGGCTCGGAACTGAAAATTGAGCGCATCCACTTCCCGCCCTCCCGTATCCGCATGGCGGTGGTGCCGCCGAGCAAGGCCGATGTGGAAAAAATGGCGAATGCGCTGCACTCCATTCAGGAGGAGGACCCGACGCTGCACGTGGAGCAGAGCCTCGAACTGAAACAGACCATCATCCAGGGCCAGGGCGAGATGCACTTGGATGTGGTGCGCGTGAAAGCCGAACAGAACTTCGGGGTGCTGCTGGATTTCATCGAGCCGCGCATCCCGTACCGCGAGACCATCACCCGCGAAATCAACCAGGACTACCGCCACAAAAAGCAGTCGGGCGGTGCCGGGCAGTTTGCCGAAGTACACTTCCGGGTGGAGCCGTACTACGAGGGCATACCCGCCCCGCACGGCTTAACTAGCAAGAACATTGAGGTAGAGGATTTAAAGTGGGGCGGCAAGTTCTCGTTCTGCTGGGCCATCGTCGGCGGTGTGATCGACAACCGCTTCACCAACGCCATCAAAAAGGGCATCATGTCGAAATTAGAGGAAGGCCCCGGCACCGGCTCGTACTGCCGCGACATCCGGGTGAGTGTGTACGACGGCAAGATGCACGACGTGGACTCGAACGATATGGCTTTCCAAATTGCCTCGACTATGGCGTTCAAAGAGGCTTTCCTGAAAGCCGGGCCGCAGATACTCGAACCCATCTACGACCTCGAAGTGATGTGCGACGCGGAGGTGATGGGCGGCGTGATGGGCGATTTGCAAACCCGCCGTGCCATCATCATGGGCATGGATGCGGACGGCCACTACCAAGTCATCAAGGCCCGCGTACCGCTCAAAGAGTTGCACAAATACTCTTCCGCGCTGCGCTCGCTCACGCAGGGCAAGGCCAAGTTTTCGATGCGTTTTGCCGAGTATGGAGCCGTTCCGCCCGATATTCAGGCTAAACTAACCTCCGAGTACGCGAAGACAGCGGCGGAGCATGAGCACTAATTTAGTTTGAAGTTCGAGAGTACGAGAGTTCGAAGTTCGAGAGTTTGAAGTTGGGCTTCGGGCTTGGGATTTTGGAGAGAGACGGGTAGTTTGAAGTTCGGCTTCGGGCTTAGGATTTTGAAAGAAGGTAGACAGATTGAATCTCGATGCTCGAAATCTCAAGCCCGAAGCCCAACTTCGAACTTCAAACTCATTTCCCGCCCAACTCCCGGTACGCCAGCCATGCCATCAGCCCCGCTCCCGTTTCCAATGCCGTTTCATCAATATCGAACGTGTCTGTGTGGATGGGCGACGTGATTCCGCGCTCTGGGTTGCCCGTACCCAAGCGGTAAAAACAGGCTGGCATCGCCTGCGAGAAGTAGGCGAAATCCTCTGAAGTCATGCGCATGGGCAAGTCCACCACCTTGTCTTTCCCCAAATATTCGATAGCCCACTGCTTGGTGCGGGCCGTGAGCGCCGGGTGGTTGTCGAGTACCGGGTAGCCGCGCAGGATGTTGAACTCGCAAGCGCCACCCATGCCTTTGGCGATGCTCTCCGCCATCTTTTTCATGCGCTTGTGGGCCTCGGTGCGCCATTTTTCGTGCATGGTGCGGAAGGTACCTTCTAGGCGCACTTCGTTGGGGATGATGTTGGTAGCCCCGCCAGTAGAGTTGATTTTCCCGAAAGTCAGCACTGACGGCACCCCTGGGTCGCCATAGCGGCTAACAATTTGCTGCAAAGCCATGATGATTTGTGCGCTCATCACGATGGGGTCGATGCACTCCTGCGGCATGGCTCCGTGACCGCCCCGGCCTTTCACTGTGACGTAGATTTCATCAGCAGAAGCCATGTAGATGCCCGGTTTCAGGCCGATCATGCCGGCCCGCAGGGGCGGATGCACGTGCTGCCCAAAGATGCTGACCGGGCGCGGGCTCTCCAGCACCCCGGCTTTGATCATCAGGCTCGCACCGCCCGGCAATTTCTCTTCGCCCGGCTGAAAAATACACTTCACCGTGCCTTCCCAGTGCGCCCGCAGTTCGTGGAGGATGCGGGCCGTGCCGAGTAGCGAGGACGTATGTACGTCGTGGCCGCATGCGTGCATCACCCCGTCATTTTGAGATTTGTACAGCACATTGTTGGCCTCCTGGATAGGCAGCGCGTCCATGTCGCCGCGCAGCGCGATGGTGCGCTTGCGGGGGTTTTTGCCTCGTATCAGGGCTACCACGCCCGTGTCAGCCACACCATGCTGGTGTTCAATGCCGAGCGCAGTCAGTTGGTCGGCCACATATCGGCTGGTGGCATGTTCCTCGTACGAGAGTTCAGGGTGAGCGTGGAGGTGGCGGCGGTGGGCTACGGTTTCGGCTTGGTGAGCGGCAGCGAGGTGGCGGATTTTTTCTTGCATGGTGGCAGTGGGTTGAGCATTTTGAAGGCGTAAAAGTAGGCACTTAGCTGTTGGCTATTGGCTGTTGGCTGTTGGCTATTTGGCCCCTATATTTGCCCTTGCGCCTCACCGCATTCTGCCATGTATCAGAAATCAATCTCCCTTTCCGGCAAATCCGACTCGCTCATCATCGACTGGGGCCACGACTGGTCCAACCTGAGCATCCGGCAGAAGGGCCGCTTGGTCGGCTCTTTTCACGACAAAGAAGAACTGGAATTGGGCCGCCGCTTTCTGCTGGCCGACGGGCAGGAGATTCTAGTGGTGCTGCGCGACACGGGCTTGGAGGTGTGGCATCAGGGCAAAGACTTGGTGAGCGGCACGGCCAGCGGACAGGTGGCGCTTTTCGACCGGTCGGTCAACATACTCATCTTGGTGGGCCTGATTCAATTGGGTGCTGTGCCGCCGCTCATTTTCGCTGTGGAGGGTGTGGGTTTAGGCCTTTCCATCGCGGGCGGCATAGCAGCAATGGGAATTGTCGTGGGGCTAAGTTTTTGGGCAAAACGCACGGGCGACAAGACCCCGTTTTGGGTGGGCATCGGATTTTGTGTGCTGGATTTGGGCCTGCTCCACTTTTCCATCTCCAGCAACGTGTGGCAAATTAGCCTGTGCATCATCGGCATCTGCCTATCGCTGATCAGGCTGCTTTATCTGGGCGTTCAATCGGCACCACCATCCATCACCTACCGGCGAGATTGGGGCAGAGATGCACCTTTGGACAGTGAGATGTAGGTTTTTTTTAGAAAAAAGCCGCGCAGCGAGACCTCCTCGCTGC
>JAYSUY010000911.1:0-9024 GCA_043718855.1 Saprospiraceae bacterium
CACTAATCCACGAGATAGCGCCGAGATGACTCCCAGTCGCCTCGGCGCTATCGCTTTTTGGGTGCCAATATTTTCCAAGAAATCCAGCCCCACAGCACGATGCACGGCACCGCTTTCAACACGTAAGGCTGCACTAAATGCTCCCGCACAAATCGGGGGAAAATATCGGTCGGTGAGAGCGATACCAGCGCAAAAGTGACCCAGAGAAAAACCGTTTCCCACCTTTTTTGCTTCGAAACGCAGTACCAAAGTGCCACCCCGCACATGGCAATCACAAAGGTCGGCGACTCGGCTTTGTGGTTGAAGATGACCGACCAGATCAGCAAAGAAGCCCACAGAAGAGTTCGAAGTTTGAAGTTTGAAGTTTGAAGTTCCGGGGTAGTTGTTGCCGCTGTTGGCGTCCCCGCCAACAGCAAGCGGCGGAGTGGAGATTCAGGCTTGGCATCCGTACCAGAAGTGTTGTTGGCGGAGACGCCAACAACGGCAAAGGGCGAGGAGTCAAGATTGAGAGATGAGACTCGAACGATGGAAGCTGCCAGCACCGCCAACCCCGCTCCCATTACCAGTATTTTGGGCGGCTGGAGGCCAAGCCACGTTTGCAGCCAGCCCTGCACCGAGAGGCCAACCGAAGCGGCGTGGTCTTGGCGCAGCAAATCCCACCACCAGCCGTAAACCCGTACCGTCTGCTCCGGGCTAAGGAAAACAAGGGGCAGCACGGTGAGTGCTACCGTCCAGCCGGTAGCCCAGAGCAGAAACTTGCGCTGCTGCGGGTAAATCCACATCATCAAGCCCCCCAGACCGCCAAAAATTTTGACAAAACCATTGAGCACCACCCATGCGCCCGCCTGCGCCATGCGCCCCCGCTCGAAAGCAATGAACGCCCACAGGAACAGCCCTGCCGTGAGGCCGTTGCTCTGGCTGTTTTGCATGGATGTGACCAGTTCGAGCAGCACGAACCAAGCCATGAAATGCCGCTGCCGAGGGGCCAGCACTGGTAGATGGAGGATGGCTCCGAGCAGTACCAATGCGTTCAGCAAATTCCACAGCGGCAGCCCCAGCGCGTCGGGCAACTGGGCAAAGGGCCACATGGCCAGCGCGAAGGCCGGGCTGTACTTAAATTGGTCCCAGGCTTGGTTGAAGAAGTAAGCGTAGGGATTGGAGTAGTCGAGCAGGTTGCCCGCTGAGTTCTTGAAAATCAGGTAGTTCTCGTAGGCCGTGTAGCCCTCCGCGCTCAGTGGCAAACGGAGTTTGAACATCGACACCACTACCGCCAGCAGCGCGTAGGTGGCCCAGAGAAACCAGTTTTTTTTCCAAAAATGCGTCATGCGAGCTGAACATTTTGCCGTATGCTACTCAAGTTGGAACACCGATATAACCGACACCACCGATACCACCGAATCTGATTCTGACCCCTTCGGGAAACAGAAGACTACACTTCGGTGGTATCGGTGGTATCGGTTATATCGGTGTTCCAACTGAGCCTCGGAATTACTTGCCCATCGAAATCAAATTGGCGAACAGCCGATAAGCCCCCGGCACACCAGCGGGCAGTTCACGGAAAAACGACAGCCCGGTGTACACATAGTGGCCCTTGCCGTACTTCGCCACCAACAGTGAGCCGTCGGCAGGTTTTTCCTCCGGGTCGTTGCACGAAAGTGGGGCCTCGAAGGCAGCGTCCCACTCGCCGGGGAAGTAGAGGCCACGCTCCTGCACCCAGCCCGCGAAGTCGGTGGCCGTGATTTTGTTCGGCGTGTTCAGCGCGGCGTGGTCGGGCAGCCGGAAGCGCATTTCGGCGGTCTCGTCGGTGGTGCGGGCGCGGCTGAGTTTCATCGGGAAGGGTGCGAGCCGGTCGGTCACGAGGTCGCCGGTGGTGTTGTATTGAATCACCAAAGTGCCGCCGTTTTGGGCATAATCGAGCAGCGCGGCTTGTGCAAATTTCAGGTCGTCCTTCGTGTTGTAGGCCCGCACACCCACCACCACAGCGTCATATTTTGCCAAGTTAGCGGCCTCTAAGTCTTTGGTTTCCAGCATTGTTACGGTGCAGCCCATCTGGCGCAGGGCTTTCGGTACATCGTCGCCCGCGCCCATGACGTAGCCCACGTTTTTGGCCCCGACTTTCAAATCCAGGCGGGCGGCGTGGACGGTGGCGGGCATCAGCACGCTCTGCTGCGGGATGTGGTCATACTTGATGGTCGCCAGCCGAAGCGTGTAGTCCGCGCCGTCCACCCGCACGGCTGCTGAGAGCGATGCTTCGGCAGCCTGCGCCGGTGCTTGCACCCGGAACGTGAGCGTTTTTTCCTCGCCCTTGCGGGAAAACTCTACGGGTGCGCTGGCAGGCGATACCGACCAGCCCTGGGGCGCGGCGATGCTCACCGTGCCGCTCATTTTTCCTCGGCCAGATTTTACACGCAGCGTCACGTCGCGGCTGTTTTCTGTAAAAATGTACGACGACTCGCCGAACTCCACGAACGCGGCGGGCAACACCTCGAAGGGCCGCCACACCTCGCCGATGGCAGGTTCAGTTTCTTTGAACGCCACGTCGGTGTCGTATTCCATAGGTATACCATTCACCGTAAGCGACCAGCGCACGCGGGCGTATCGGTCGGTCTCTGGCTGGCCGCGAAGTCGTTGGTCTTCAACGGTGTACATCCCAATATTGGAGGCCGACTGGAGCCAGTACGGGGCGGTGAAGGGGGCGTTGGCGGGGATGGTCACGGCGCGGGTCACTACCCAGCCCTTGTTGGAAACGAGGGCGGCGGCAGGCACGGTGTCGAACAGCGCGGGCAGAATGCTAATCCCTGTGAGTGCCACCGTGACGTTGGCTGCAAGGGGAGTGCGTTGGATGGCTTCGAGGCGGATTTTCACTACGTCGCCGTGTGCGGCAGTCGGCTCGGCAGCGGTAGCTTCGAGGTAAAGGCCGAGGCAACCCTTCACCACGTCGCGGATTTCGCCGAGTTTGATGCGTTTCCAGTAGCCGTCGGGCAGGGTCTTGATGAGTTCCATGGCTTTCAGCAGATCGGGCAGGCTGGCTGAAGGGTTGTCGCTGCGGTAGTTAGCATCCACGCGGGCCAAGATTTTGCCAATTTTTTCGCCACCCGCCACCCGTGTCCAGGTCGTATTGATGCCTTCGAAAAGGTCTTGCGTTTTGGGCCGGTCGCCCTTGATGAAGTCAAACCAGTCGGTGGCCTCGCCCCGCGAACTCATGCCGCCAAAGCCCTGACAGCGGTGCATGGAGCGGGCCTCGGTGGAGATTTCGTTGTTGCTTTTGCCTCTCAAGGGCAGATAAACGCCAACATCGATGGAAAACAAGGCGCTTTTATCCATCTTGTCAAAGGCTTCCTGACCACCAAAAAACCACCATGAGGTGTTGAAAAACTGGCGGCGAGGTTGCCAAACTGGAGCATAGGAGAGTTGTTCCGGGTAAGCATCAGCCTTGCCTGCGAGGTCAAACGCCTCCACCGAGAGCATCCCGGAGGCGGTGTGGTGGCCGTGCGTGTCGTATTTTTTATCGTGGTAAAAACGGTTCACCACCACATCCGGCTGGGTGAGGCGCATGGTCCACACCACGTCGCTCAGCACTTTGTCCTTGTCCCAGATGCGCATGGTCTCGTCCGGGTTTTTGGAAAAACCGAAGTCGTTGGCGCGGGTAAACCACTGCTTGCCGCCGTCGATGGAGCGGGCAGCGAGCAGTTCCTCGGTGCGCAACACACCCAGCAGGTCGCGGATTTCGGGGCCGATGAGGTTTTGCCCGCCGTCGCCCCGCGTGAGCGAGAGGTAGGTGACATTGAAGAGTTTTTCGTTGGCGCAGTAACTGATAAACCGTTGATTCTCATCATCTGGGTGGGCAGCGACGTAGAGCACGGAGCCGAGTACGTTGAGTTTTTTGATGGCTTGGTGGAGGTCGGCGGCACTGGGCTTGGCGGGTTTCTGGGCGGATAGCGCAGCGGTAAAAAACAGCAGCGATAGAAAAGCGCCGATGCTGAACGGGGTAGTCAATTTCATGTCGGGAAGAAAAATTTTGTCTGTGGACAATGTGTGTCGGAATGACATTCCGGCTTACAGCGAAAAATAGAACGGCGAAAGTAATGCCTTCCAACAAACGAAGGGGGTAGGGGTTGTTGAGTTTCAGGGCAAACGCATCAAAATCTGGAAGCCCCGGAGAGCCTGTCCCGATGAAGTCGGAAGGCGTAGCATGGGTAGAAATGTGCCGGGGACAGCCCACCAGCCCCAGCGGGGCGCAGCAAAAACAGGTGTCTGCTACGCCCTGCTGGGGCTAAAACCTTCTGGGGGGGCAATCTGTCTACCCATGCTGCGCCCCGCTGGGGCTTCAACACGGCCTTCAGACTCAATTTCCAAATTTGGTGCGGTAGCTCTGGTTGAGTTTTGAAAGAGGCTTGCTTTGTGCGCCGCCATTTCGCCCCAAAACGACACTCCCTCGTTTTTCTCCAACCCTCTCCCAAAGAATGAACGACATTTGGCGTTGCTATTTTGCGCCAAATCTTTCTTGCCTACTCCCACACATGACATCAACCAACTTCACGCAATCGCCTCAGCAGCCACACCTTGCGCCGCTTTTTTTTCAAAAAATCTGCCTCATGGCCGCCCTGCTCCTCTGTGCTGGGCCGCTTTTTTCCCAAGTCACCCCAGCCGATGATGTGGTGCGGGCTTACCCGCCCAAAGTGTCGTCGGGCAAATTTCTGGGCAACATCGCGCCGCTGCGCGACCTGAAAGTCACCGAGGCAACCGACCAGCCAGCCGGTGAAAAGCGGCTTTGGGAGAAAGCCAACTACTTCACTTCCAACGCGCACAACAACCCCGATGCGTTGCCCAAGGGCGGCGATCCGCTGGTGCGCCCGACAACCGTGCGCAATGGCGACCCTGCCATCGAGCCACTGCTCAATATTGAGGGCATCGGGGAGACAGGCTCTTTTCCGCCCGACCCGACGGGCGACGTGGGCAAAAACCACTACGTCCAGATGGTGAATGGCGGAGGCGGTACCTCGCAACTCCGTGTTTGGAACAAACAGGGCGTGGCAGTCACCCCGTCGATACCCACCAGCAGCATCTGGAAGCAAGTGGCCACGAGTAGCTCTGGTGACCCCATCATCCAGTACGACCCCGGCGCACAGCGCTGGGTGATGCTGGAACTCAGAAGTACTTCCATCAATGCGCTGTTGGTGGCGGTGTCTGACGACAGTGACCCAACGGGCAGTTGGAAAGCCTACGAAATACCCACTCTGGGCTTCCCAGATTACCCCAAACTGTACGTTTGGAACAACTCCTACATCATAACAGTGAACGAAATATTGGGAGGCAATGTCTGCTCGGGCTACGCGCTGGAACGCGAGGCCCTGCTGGCGGGCGACGCTAATTTTCAGGTGTACCGCTTCGAGATACCCAACTATGGGGGCATCAATTTTCAGCCGGCCACCGGAGCCGACTGGGAGGGCGGCCCACCGCCCACACCGGGTAGCCCCGCGCTGATATTTCGAGTATACGACGATGCCTGGGAAGGCGGTAGCGACCAGTTGCAGTGGTGGGAAATGTATGCCGACTGGACTGACCCAAGCCAAAGCCGCATCGAAGGCCCGTTCGAGATTATGACGGCTCCCTTCGAGACGCGGGTGTGCCTCGGCGGCTCGCTGTTCGACTGCATCGAGCAGCCGGGCAGCCTTGCCGGGCGCATCACGGCACTTGAAAACATCATCATGTACCGTGCGCCCTGGCGAGATTTCGGTACCCACCAGTCGATAGTACTCAACCATGTAGCCGACGTATCAGGTAACGGCACCGACGGTGGCGACGCGCAGGTGCGCTGGTACGAACTGCGCCGCACGGCGGGCAGTTCGCTCTGGGAAATCCACCAGCAAAGCACCTTCGCGCCCGATCTGCCCACCAACCGCTTCACGGGTACGCTGAGCATAGACGAATTGGGCAACATCGGCCTCGGCTACACGGTGTGCAGTAAGCAGGTTTTTCCCGGTATCAGGCTCACAGGGCAACGTGTAGGCGATCCGCTCGGTGTGATGAACCCTGCCGAGTACACGCTGGCTGAGGGGAAAGAAAGCCACAGTACACAACGTTGGGGCGATTACAGCAGCATGGCGGTGGACCCTGAGGATGGGCGAACGTTCTGGTACACAGGCGAATATCAACCAGCGAACAAGGGCTGGGGTACCCGCATCGGCGTGTTTCGGGTGCGACGCGACTCCTACGATTTGGCACCTCAGCGGCTGGTGACTCCGGTAGCCGCAGTGGATTTGGCCAATGAGGAGGTGACGGTGGAACTGCTCAACATGGGCATTTCATCTGCCGAAGGGCCAGCCAGCGTGTCGCTTTTTTTTGACGGAAAATTCGTGGTCACCGATGCGCTCTCCACGCCGCTTGCGGCGAGCGAGACGCTGTCGCACACGTTTTCTCAGACGGTGGACATGGGCGAATTGGGTAAAACTTACCCGTTCATGGTGGTCACGAACTGGGGGCAGGATCAGTGGGTCAAAAACGACACCCTGCGTACCACCGTCCGCAAGCTGCTTTCCTACGATGCGGCAGCGGTTGGGCGAGCCGGTTTCCCCAGCGTGCTGTGCGACACGGCAGCGGTGGTGGGTTTGGTGATCGCCAACGTTTCGGGGCTGCCCATGCAGACTGCCCGGCTGCGGTGGAACATGAACAGCCAGCCGACTCAGACGGTGAATTGGACGGGCAATTTGGCCCCCGGCCAGCGCGATACGATCTGGCTGTCGCTCACGGGCATTGCCAACGGCAGCAACACTTTTCAGAGTGAGGTGGATCAGCCCAACGGCGAAACGGACCAAGATGCAGGCAACAACACCTTGGCTTTCAACTTCATGGGTAACATCGTCGGCACCTTGCTGACGCTGCAACACCAGCCCACAAAAGGCGCATTGGCTTGGGAGTTGCGCGATGCCTCGAACGTCCTGATTGACTCCGGCTCGTTGCCCGATGTGGAGGCTAATCTGCCGCTGTGCGTGGACGATGGCACTTGCTACAGGGTCGTGCTGCGCTCCACTACTTCCAACTGGACAGGTGTTTTCCGGGTGCTGGATTTTTTCGGGAAAGAACTGCTCGAGGTGAATCAACTGACTCCGACATCGGTCACATTTAACTTCTGCACCCCGCAGCGCAAGCCGGAGGACGTAGGCACTTGGACCTTGCTTTCGCCGCTTTCTGGCTCTGCACTTACTGGAAATGAACAGGTTACGGTGGAGGTGCGCAACTTTGGCACCACTACCCGCACAGATGACATCAAGGTGGCCTACCGCATGGACGGTGGCGCATGGACCGAGGAAACGATGACTGTCGACATCCCAGCGGGCAAAACCTTGCCCTTCACTTTTGCCCAAAAGGCCGATCTGAGTGCGTTCGACAAGGCATACAAATTTGAATTTCGGGCCACGTTCACAGGCGATCAAGACCTAAGCAACGATCTGCGCACGGCCGATGTGCGGCACAAACCCACGCTGGATGCAGCACTAAAATCGGTGCAGATGGAAAATACCTGCGCTGGGCTGGACCAAGTGACAGCCGCCGTGCAAGTACAAAACAACGGCTTGCAGGTGGTGCGAAAAATTCATTTCACCTATTCGGTGAACGGTACACCGCAGCCAGCGATTTCGGTGGAAACGGCCCTCCAACCCGAAGACATCGCCACCCTTAGCCTGCCCATCAGCGGCAGCAATAATGGAGCAAACGCGCTGTCGATCCAGATAGACTCGGTGAACGGGCTGCCGAGCGATGGGCTGCCGGGCAACAACACAGGGACATTGTCGTACAGCACCTCTCCGAACAGCATCATATTTTTGTTTCGGGTCATTGCCGATGAAAAACCGGAGGAACTGACTTGGGAGTTGCTGAACGAGCAGGGCAATCAGGTGCTGCGTTCGGGCGGGCCTTACACCACGCCGTTTGGGACTTACGACGAGCGGTTTTGCTTGCGCAGCGACAGTTGTTATGTGCTGAAAATCAAGGACTCCGCAAGTGACGGCAACAAAAGCAGTTTTCAACTTTACAAGAATGCTGCCCTGATTTGGTCGAGAGACAACTTGCCTGTGGGGGCCGAACATCCCCTCGCTTTTTGCAACACGCAGCAGCCATGCGCTGCGTTTGCGGCCTTGTTAAAAATCAATCCCGACAAGGGCAATACGCCGGCTTCCGACGGCAGCATAATCATCACGCCTACGGGCGGCACGCCCAATTATTCCTACTCACTGGACAACGGGGCGTACAAATTTGTGGGCATTTTCACCAGTGTGACTGCTGGCAGCCATGTGGTGCGGGTGCGCGACGGGAACGGTTGTATGCTGGAATACAGGGCTGAGGTGAAAAAAACCAGTTCCGCTGCCGAGCCGACCGATGCTGTGGAGAGCCGCCAACTCAGCGCATCGCCTAACCCGACCAGTGGCATGGTGATGGTGACGCTGCCCGCCTTGCCCGGCGAACGGGACATGACTTGCCAATTGATCAGCCCACAGGGGCAGGTGTTGCAAACGTTTCGCTTGACCCGTTGGGACAACACGCTAAGCAGCCCCGTAGCCTTAGATACTTATCCGTCAGGGATTTACCTGCTGCGAGCCACCAACGGGCGCGGCACTTGGAGTGCTCAGGTAGTGAAAAAGTGATTGGTGATTTGGTTTTTGGGTGATTTGGTGATTTGGTTTGCTATGCAAAAACGTGCACGCTGTTGCCCAGCAGGTTTTGCTTCTCTTTGAACAGAATTGCCTGTCGGTTGTCGCATCACCAAATCCCCAAAACCCTCAAATCCTCAAACAATTCAGTACCATGACCGATACGCTTGCCCCTGCTGATATCGAATCCTCCACTGAACGCGCCGTGCTGCACACGCTGGCGTACTTCGCGGTGTTTTCGTACCCGCTGACGGAGGAGGAGTTGGAGGCGTACAACCCCACCCCCGACCCCTCCCCCAACGGGAGGGGGGACGAGACGTGTTCCGAAGATTGTGCGCGTCGTGCCCCCCCACCCGGTGGGGGAGGGGTCGGGGGTGGG
>JAYSUY010000912.1:0-3200 GCA_043718855.1 Saprospiraceae bacterium
CGCCGCCCGCCGCCCGTCGGCCCGCACATACTCCCACACGTACACGCCCGCCGACACGCCGCCCACCGGCCAGCGCAGCACCGGCTCGCCCGGCTGGAATGCCCGCTCCCAGAGCAGGCGACCCGCCAGATCGGACACGCGCAGGCTGCCGCCCTGCCCGGCATAGTGGCCCAACTGCTCGAAGGTGGCTTCGTCGTCAGCGGGGTTGGGGTACACATCCAAGCCCGCTGGCTCTTGCGGCACGGAGGGCAATGCAGACATGGTGCTGTCGCAGGGCGTAGAGGTAGGGCCGAGGCGGTAGTTGGCGATATTGGGCATGATATAGGATGTGATGGCAGGCAATTTGAACCCATTTTGCTCTACGTTGCAGGCCAGCCCCGGTTCGTCGGGGTTATGAATAACATGGAGGATGTCGTTCGTGCTGCCGCTCGTCGCGTAGATTTTTCCGTCAGGCCCCCGTTGAGCCTGAAAAAACGGGGTGTTAAAAGGGGAGGGCATGTATTGATAAATACCCACCGTCTGCCTGGACATGAAAACATCTGCTGCCCGAAGATCGAACTGATAGACCCTTGTGCTGGCCAATAGATACAGGTAGCGACTGTTGGGCGATGTGACCACACCGCCCCAAGCCGAAAAAGCACTGTCGTAAGGCCAAAACTGCGGATTGGAGAACACCCCGGCGCAGCGGTCAAAGTCCAACATTTGGAGGCCCAGACCTACGTTCCTGAAGTATTTGCTTCCATCGGCAGAAAAAGTCGCCTGACCGTCGCCGTGTGTTTGAGCGTCGCCCATGATTGGCTCGCCGATGTTCTGAATGCCTCGGTAAGATGGGCCTGTTGGCGTAATCAAAGTGATGTGCATCCCATTTTTGTACCGCTGTGGCACGATCACCCACCAGTCCCTGTCGTTGGCATGGCGGGTGGCCGTGACATAATCGGCCAGGTAAAAAGAATCGGACAGCAGTTCAACATTTTTTGCCACCACCGCCCCATTGCCGCCGTCCCCATCTGCATCCACAAGCGTGTACAACAGGTTCATGGGATTCCAGAATTGGTTGTCTTTTCGCAAGTGCATCAGGTAAAAAAACCTTTCTTGGTTGGGGGCAGGCAAAAAAAGAGCCCCTTGGTAAAGAGGGTAGGAAAGTACGGGGCAGTTACTCTGGTAAACAAAACCAGGGTTGAGTTTGCCCCCATTGAGCATTTGTTCGTGTTGCTTGTTGTACACGGAGCATCCGTCGGTGTACGCTACGAGGTTGCCTTGTCTGTCGCTGATACAAGCAGAGGGGTCGTGGCACTTGAACCCAGGGTAATCTACGAATATGGGTATCGAATCAAAGCGCATCACCATGCCGCCCTGTTTGATGCCGGTACTGGGGGACTGGTGTTTTTTACGATAGCCCAGCGTCCAGTTGTAATCGTATTTGGCTTGGGCGGGCAAAAGGGGAAGGAAGAGAGTGGAGAAAAGCAAAAAAAATATGAAGCGCATCATCTTGTCAAAATGAGAACAGCACACTCCTCTTCACACCCTGACAAGCAGGGCGAAAAAAGGAGTGTGCGGCGTGAAAAAGGATAGGGAAAGTTTAGCGGAGCAGAGAGAGGCTGCCCATATAGGTAACAGTACCCGCTTGATCCAACAGCACGACGCGATAGACCCCCATGGGTTGGGGTCGGAGGTCCAAAGCCGCGAAAACAGTGCCTTGTGCTATACTTTTTGTCTCGACAATCTGCCCATGTGTGCCGTACACCCGAAGGCTGCCAACAAATCCGTCGGGCAAAAAGACCCGTGCCAACCCATCGGTAGGATTGGGCGAAAGACTGAACAGTGACTTGTCCAATTCTGGTACTGCACTTTGTGTCTTTTCTTCTTCACTGTCCATATTGTCCAACCCATCACTGAACAGCACCCGCTCGCAGGGAGCGAGCAAGACTATCGCTTCTCTCACCGCCTCGCCGTGAGTTGCTTTGTCCTCTTGCGCAAGGGCAAAGACCTGCTGATAGGTGAATGCGCTGACGGGCAGGTTCAGCAGGTGGCTTATGTGATAGGCGTTCACCTGCTTTCGGGCAGATTCATAGGTTTGAGCAGTGCTGATGTTGGCATTGAAGGTCAAAGCGGCTTGCAGGTACATTTGCAACACAGAATCGCGTACCGCCTCAGCGGACAACTCCAGCCCAAATGCGGTGCTGATCAAATCCAGCAGGCTGTCGCGCTGCTCGAAGTAGATGGTATCCAACCCGTAGGGGCTGGAAAAATCCTGAACAGAGTCCAACCAACGAAGCATCTTGAAGTGATCTCTGATCAGCGTTCTGGCCGTATCCAACTGCTGCTGAGTTGCGGAATCAATGCTCAGGGCCATCACTACCTGCTGATCTAGTTGCGCGAAGCTGTCAATTTTGTTGCCGGAAAGTCCGTTGAAAAAGGTGGCAGCGTCGCTGTTCGCTGGCCGCAGCACAGGGTGGAGCAGCAGTTTGGTGTACAAGCGCCGCTTCAAGTCCCATAGAGCCACTCCGGTCAGTGCAGATTGTCCCAAGATGACATCGCCTTCATACGGGGTGATGCCACCATCGTCGCCTTCTGGTCGGGAATCTGGAATGCAATACTCCAAATCGGCCATATCGTCATAAAGGAACCATTTGTCCACCATGTTGGTCGGGTCTGGGCTCAACTTGACCGGGGTCATCTGTAAGGGCGTAGGCGGCGGATGATAGGGCAGTGCATAGCCATTGGGTTCTGCTACGGTAAACCTTGAGTTGACAGCTACGCCACCGGAGACCTGAGCAGCAAAGACCGAGCAATCTCCCGCAGTGAGCGACCATTGGTTTCCAGCACCACTCTGAGGGCCTATGCGGGCATCCATCCCATTGATGATGATTCCCCTTTCGTGGCGATGGATGAGGTTTTCGCGGAGTTTTACGAAGTTTTGGTCGCCAAAATGGAACCCGTAGATGTCGTTGTCCACTGAGTTTTCGCAGAATTCGGTGGAACTGATCCCTATGCAGTGAAATGCACAGTGATGGGAAGTCGCATTGTCGCCAGTCACAACATTGCTGTAAAAAGTGTTTAGTTTAGACAATGGATCGGTATTAATGCCTATGCCTTCTAAGAAAAAGGCAAAACTTTGTTGGAAAAAATCACTTGTATTAGACCTCACATAATGCACCGTGTTTTTGTGTACTTCATAGCCACTTGAACTGTACGATAAC
>JAYSUY010000913.1:0-1154 GCA_043718855.1 Saprospiraceae bacterium
CACCCAGTAGGTGAGGGTACGAATGGGCCAACCACCCAGCCAGCCCACCAATGCGGGCAGCAGACCCACAGCAAAAAACAGCAACCAGAGCCAGTGGCCGCGCTGGGGTTTCGCGAGTGCGGCATCATCAAGCCCAGCCTTCGCCAAAGCAGAAAAGTAGTGGCCCGTGCGCTCGCAGAGCGCGGCTTTGTCCGGCTCAGGTAGCGCGTTCAGATCGTCTATCACGGCTTTCTCTGCTGCAAAACGCTGACTATCAAAGTATACAACCGGGAGAAGCGGCTGAGATCGGTCGTTGCGGTGGAGGGTGAGCAGTTGCTCCGCCAGCGCATCGTCATCGGGGGCAACCAAGTGAAAACACACTTTTTTCAGGGATACATCAATATCAGCACACAGCCGATTCACCGCAGCCGCAGGGCTCTGCTCGTACGCCGCCCAGTAGTCGCGGACAAAAATCGGCTGGCCTACATTCACCATCGCCTCCTCCCGGGGGCGGTCGCCGTACTGGTAGTTGCAGCCAACGGGCACGATCTGCAAATCCTCCTGTCGGTGTTTTTCGTAGGTCGCAAACGCGATGCGGGCGATGCCTTTTTGTATCGGGCGCACCCGTTTTTCCAAGTGATGCTCACCCTCAACGTAGATCGTGACCGTGTGCCCCGTGCGCAGTTTGTCCACACACCAGTCGAACACTTCGTCGTTGCGGTCGCGCCCCGCGTAACCATCGCGGTGGCGAAACACCGGAAACATATTGGAAGACTCCATTAGTTTGCGAAAAAATGGCTTTCGGAAGATGTCGCCCCGCGTCATGTTGTAAATCGGCGGTGCTAAATACAAGCACAACAACAGCGGGTCTACGAAGGCCGTAGGGTGGTTTACGGCCAGCAACACGGGCTTGCCGGGCACCACTCCTTCGCGGTTGTTCACATGGACTTGCCGGAAAAAAGCCCGAAAAGCCAAGTGGATGAATGGCTCCAGGGTGAAGTAGGCGATTCCTTGGTTGAGGTAGGCGTAGCGGTATTTCATGGTAAGTCTGCTTTGTTTTGGGGGCGAAAAAACAGAGAATATCGAACTTGCGGGCTGAAACAATGCAACTCCACCCCCGACCCCTCCTCCGCCATTGGGCGGAAGGGAAGGCATGATGTCACGTCACGGCGTAT
>JAYSUY010000914.1:0-3198 GCA_043718855.1 Saprospiraceae bacterium
GGATGGCCTCCATCGTACTCACGTTTTTCTGCGTGTTCATCCTGCCGTTCTACCTGCGCTCGCAGGTATACACCATGCCGGAGTTTTTTGAAAAACGCTACGACGTGCGCTCGCGCTACTACTTCTCGTTCATCACGCTGGTCGGCAACATATTCATTGACACCGCCGGAACGCTGTTTGCGGGCGTGGTGGTCGCCAAATTGGTTTACCCGGAAGCGAACACCATGTTGATTGTCAGTTTCTTGGCCGTTTTTGCCGCAGGTTACACCATTTTCGGTGGCCTCTCGTCGGTGATGCGCACGGAGATGGTGAACACGATCGTGTTGCTCGTCTCGGCGGTCATCCTGTGCTTCATTGTGTACGACAAAGCGGGCGGCTACGACGCGATTATGGCCAATGCGAATGCCCATGACCCCTCGTTTACTCACCTCATTCAGCCGATCGACCACCCCGATATGCCCTGGCCTGGCCTGCTGCTGGGGGTGCCGCTGCTGGGTTTTTACTTTTGGTGCAACAACCAGTTCATCGTGCAACGTGCACTCAGCGCCCGCAATGCCAACGAGGCCCGCAAGGGTGCGCTGTTCGCTGCTTTGCTGAAAATACCCGTGCTGTTCCTGCTCGTCATACCCGGCTTGGCTGCGCTGAAACTCTATCCGAACTTGCAGGAGATGTACGCCGGGCAACTCAAAAACTTCTCCGATGGAGCCTACCCGACGCTGGTGTTCAAACTGCTCCCTGCGGGTCTGGTCGGCCTCGTAGTAGCGGGCTTCTTGGCAGCGATGGCCTCTGCCGTGAGCGCGACGCTCAACTCGGCCAGTACCCTCGTCACGATGGATTTTGTACAAAAATTTCGCCCCAACCTGGACTCGAAGGGCCTCGTGCGGGCGGGCCAAATCTCTACGGTCGTATTCATGGTCATCACCGTCGCTTGGGCACCGCAGATCGCCAATTTCGAGTCCCTGATGAACTATATGCAGGGCGTGTTGGCACTCATCAGCCCGCCTGTGGTAGCGATTTTCCTGCTCGGTTTGTTCTGGAAACGGGCCAATGCCGATGGTGCATTCGCTGCGCTCATGGCTGGTCTGGTGATCGCACTGTTCACCGTAGCCAGCCAAATCATGGAGATTTCGGCGGCTTGGAACGGGGTACACTTCCTGATCAAAGCACCTATCATCTTGGCCATCTGCTTGGCTATCCAGATCGGGGTGAGCCTTGCCACTGCACCGCCGCCTACCGAAAAATTGGTCGGCTTCACTTGGGACAGGGCTGTGTATGAGGAAGATACGGCCGAATTGGCTGGCTTGCCCTGGTACCAGAACTACCGGACGATGGCGGTGATTTTGTTGGTGCTCACGTTTGTGGTGGTGTTTTATTACCGGTAAATTCAACGAGTAGTTGTTGTTACAAAAATGCAACGGGGGCCAAGCGATGTTCGCTTGGCCCCCGTTTGCGTAGGTACTCCTGCCGACGGGCGGTCGGCGTTACTGCAACTTCGTCTTCACCTCGTTGATGACGTAGGATTCTACCACGTCGCCTTCTTTGATGTCGTTGAAATTCTTGATCGTCAAGCCGCATTCCATGCCAGCCTTGACCTCTTTTGCGTCTTCTTTGAAACGTTTGAGAGATGCCAGTTCAGCGTGTTGGTTGGCATTAGCCGGGTACACCACAATGCCATCTCGGATGATGCGGATGTGGTGGTTGCGACTAATTTTACCTTCTTGCACGAAGCAACCTGCAACGGTGCCAATTTTCGAGATTTTGTACACCTCCCGAATTTCGACTTGTCCCACGATTTCTTCCTCCTTCGTGGGCTCCAACATCCCCTCCATAGCAGCCTTGATCTCGTTGATGGTCTCGTAGATGATGGAGTAGAGTTTGATCTCAACACCTTCTTTTTCAGCGAGTTTGCGAGCAGTAATGGATGGGCGCACCTGGAAGCCGATGATGATGGCATCAGAAGCGGAAGCGAGCATGACATCGCTGTCCACGATCTGGCCGACGGCTTTGTGGATGACGTTGACCTGAATTTTCTCCATCGAGAGCTTGATGAGCGAGTCACTAAGTGCTTCAATGGAGCCATCCACGTCGCCCTTGACAATGAGTTTGAGCTCTTTGAAGCTGCCCAATGCCAAGCGGCGACCAATCTCTTCGAGCGAAATGCGCTTGTTGGCGCGGTTGGACTGCTCGCGGATGATCTGGGCGCGCTTCGAGGCAATCTCTTTGGCTTCGCTTTCGGAGGCGGCTACCTTGATTTTTTCGCCCGCCTGTGGTGCACCGGGCAAACCGAGCACCAGCACGGGAGTAGCGGGGCCGGCTTCTTTCACCTTTTTGCCGCGCTCGTTAAACATGGCCTTCACCTTGCCAGCAAACTCGCCGGAGATGATCGGGTCGCCGTCGCGCAGGGTACCCGTTTCCACCAAAATTTTGGTGACATAGCCCCTGCCTTTGTCGAGTGATGCTTCGAGCACGGTACCCACTGCCCGGCGATCAGGGTTGGCTTTGAGTTCGAGGAGATCTGCTTCGAGCAGCACTTTTTCGAGGAGTTTATCCACGTTCTCGCCTTTTTTGGCAGAGATGTCCTGACTCTGGTATTTGCCGCCCCATGCCTCCACGAGGAGATTCATCTGAGCCAGTTCGTTCTTGATACGCTCTGGGTCGGCTCCGGCTTTGTCTATCTTGTTGATGGCGAAGATCATCGGAACCCCAGCGGCCTGTGCGTGGCTGATGGCCTCGCGCGTTTGAGGCATGATGCTGTCGTCGGCAGCGATCATGATGATGGCGATATCGGTCACTTTGGCACCCCGTGCGCGCATGGCGGTGAAGGCTTCGTGGCCAGGCGTGTCGAGGAAAGTGATTTTGCGATCACTGTTTTCACCAACCATGACCTCGTAGGCTCCGATGTGCTGTGTGATGCCCCCTGCTTCGCCTTCGGCTACGTTGGCTGAGCGAATAAAGTCGAGCAGCGAGGTTTTGCCGTGGTCGACGTGGCCCATGACGGTAACAATGGGTTGGCGCGGCTTGAGATCGTTGGGGTCTTCGGCCACTTCCTCTTCCACCTCCACTTGCTCTTCGGCACTGATGAATTTGACTTCAAAGCCAAACTCACTGGACACGAGTTCGATGACTTCGGCATCGAGGCGTTGGTTGATGGAGACAAAAATGCCCAGCGTCATGCAGGCTTTGATGACATCGGCGGGC
>JAYSUY010000915.1:0-3198 GCA_043718855.1 Saprospiraceae bacterium
ACCGCTCGATGCTACCGCTTCATTGACTTCCTAAAATACCTTTTCAAGGCTATGAAGCCCAAAAATTACCCCATTTTGCAAAATGTCCAGTAGTATGAGTGGAGCCCCCCTCTTCGTCTGGCGTACACTTCACCGCATAAATATGGTTGTTCCAGCCGATAGAAGCCACACCAATACCATTGTCAGCACCAGCACCACCTGCTACATTGGTCCCGTTCGCCCATTGGGGGTTACCTGCGGTAGCACCTATAGTGGGTGGGTGTTCATTATTGTCTTTGTCAGCCACATCGTACTCGCCTACTACCGTCCCGATCAAGTCTTCGTGAGCCGTTAGGATGGCGTTGTCCACGATTGCAATGAGAGAGCCTCCATGGTGCAAGCCAAAGGCTTCTTTTGCCTGAATAATATCTAAGTGAGATTGTTGAGACCAGAGTGGGTCACTCGGAATGTCTATTGCCATTTTCAGGGGTACTTGTTCTGCATAGTCCACAAATGGCAAGCCTTCAAGCGCTTGAACAAAAGCAAGCACATCCCCGCTCTCCTCAAAAAATATCTTATAAGCCTGATCGAAGTAAGGCTCACCTACAGTCAGGAAGGGGGTTTCTACCAAAGAAACTCCGTAGGTGTAAAAAAAATCCCGTAAACGCCGTTGGGACCATTGCCAGGACTTGCGGAAGGGTAGTGAAGTATTACCGATGAAGTATCGGACACTTTGAGGTAGATGACCCCTGCTTCATACCCAGAAGGATTCTGGCATTTTGCCGCTGGCATAGCGAAGAAGCAAAAGAAAAGCAAGGCCGGGAAAGTCCAGTGGTTTTTGAAAAGGTGGAAACGGCTGCGGAAAGTGCTAAAAAGCACCTGTAGCCATCGCCATATCAGCGAGCATGGCGAACAGCAGTACAAAGGTGAAGAGGTAGAGCCTGCCTAGGCCGTGCGGGGCGGGCAAGTTTGACGTGTTTTTTCATGGTCGAAAAACTGAAGGGTGAAAAGAAAGGGTGAAAAGATTTGGCCAAAGCCGAGGCAAACATAGCGAATATCGGGCAAAAAAGGAGGGTCTGCAATTATCTTTCTGCCTATATCAAGACAACTTTGCCCAACCTTGCCTCCCGCCATGAAAACCTCCTCAACGTCAAGCGCGTGAAGTCCCCGCTCCCGAAAAATAATCCCCCGCGCTGTCCAAAATCAGGGGGCGAGCTGTACTTTTGTCCGCTTTTTGCCCCTGCGGTGCTTTACCGTACACGAGTCATAGCAGCTCGTACCATTCGGTTGGGCACAGAAAATCTCGGACACACATGGAGTTTCCACCAGCGCTCAAGCAGCTGATCCACATACCGCAGAACGTCGCCATCCTCTCGCACCGCAACCCCGATGGCGATGCAATCGGCAGTTCGCTCGCCATGCGCCACTACTTGGAGCAGTACGGTCACACCGTCCATGTCGTATTCCCTTCGGAATACCCCGAAGAATTTGAGGCCCTGCCCGGCGCGGAGGACATCCTGATCTGGGACATCCACACCGAGGAGTGCAAGCAGGTGCTGAGCCGCAAAAACCTGTTTTTTCTGCTCGATTTCAACGCCTATGCCCGCATCGACCGCGTAGGCGATTATGTGAAAGACCTGCCCAACAAGCGGGTTGTGATGATCGACCACCACCTCTACCCCGACGAAATTGCAGATTTTGTGTACTCCGAGCCAGAAGCCAGCAGCACCTGCGAGATGGTGTACCGCTTCATACAAGGCATCGGCGATGGGCAGCGCATCAATCCCACTGTCGGCAAGTGCATCTTCACGGGCATCATCACCGACACCGGCTCCTTCCGCCATGCCACCAACAGCACGGTGTACCGCATCGCCGCCGACCTCGTGGAGCGCGGCGTAGACGACACTGCGGTGCAAGACATGATTTTCAACTCCCAGAAAGAGAGGCACTTGCGATTGCTCGGCCACTGCCTCACGCACCGCATGGAGTACCTGCCCGAATACCATACCGCGCTCATCTGGCTGTCTAAAAAGGACTACGAGATGTTTAGCATACAGCGTGGCGACACGGAGGGCATCGTGAATCACCTGCTCAGCATGCGCGACGTGCGGCTCGCCGCATTCATCCACAACCAGCCGACGGTGGTCAAACTGAGCCTTCGCTCGAAAGGCAATATCGACGTGCAGCAAATCTGCGAAAAACACTTCAAGGGCGGCGGCCACAAGAATGCTTCTGGGGCCTACTCGCACGACAGCTTGAGGGGTACCATCGAAAAATTCAAAGACCTCCTACCCGAATACAAAGCCATACTCACAGCTTGATGAAGGGTGGATTTATCGTTCATCAATTATTCATTACATCGTTCATTCACAATGCGCAATTATTTGATTCTGGCCGTAACGGCTACCGTTTGTTTCCTGACGGCTTGCAAGGAAAAAGGTGTTACCACCGAACATGGCCACCGCGTCATCAACCACACCAACAAAGGCGGCACTCTTGTACAGCCCGGTGATCTGGTGAAAATTCAACTCTACACCTACCTCGGCGACTCCCTCATGGGCAGCACGCAAGATCAAGGCGGAGGCCCACGCGACTTCCCCCTGCCGACCAAAGAGCAGATGACCTCGATGCCCAAGGTGCCCGCTTTCATTGATGCACTCCTGATGATGAGCGAGGGCGACAGTGCTACGGCGTACATGGTACTCGACTCGACGATGAAAAACGGCCTACCCGAAAATCTCAAAAAGTACGACGAAGTGCGTTTTGAGATATCGCTGGTAGAGGTGGTGACAGCAGCCGAAAAAGAACAAGCCAAGCAAGAAGCCGAAGGCCGTATGCAAGGCGTAGCGACCGCTGTAGCCGCCACTGCTAAGGAGTACACCGAAGGCAAATTGGCAGGAAAACTCACTACGCTGCCTTCTGGCCTCAAGGTGCTGATAGTCGAAAAAGGGACTGGCGCGCCTGTACAGGCTGGCGAGAAAGTAGAGACCATGTACTACGGCTGCCTGACGAACGGTACCCGGTTCGACGATTCGTTCAGCCATGGCGAGCCGCTGGGCTTTGTAGTCGGCGAAGGCCAGATGATACCCGGCTACGATGAGGGTGTGCAGCAGATCAATCACGGCGGCAAGGCATACTTCTTCCTGCCCTACCAGTTGGCCTATGGCGAACAGGGCAGTCCGCCCATGATCCCTGGCAAATCGGAACTGATCTTCTACG
>JAYSUY010000916.1:0-3197 GCA_043718855.1 Saprospiraceae bacterium
ACTCAGGTGACCTCCCAAAAGGCTTGGCTTGTGTGGATGTCTTCGCTTCGCTACGACATGACAATTCGTTTTTCTCTAATCTAACAAAGTAGAATTAGAGTGGGGCGTTTCAATATTTCAACATGGGGAGCAGCCATCCAGAACCCCTACTTTTGTCCAAAATTTTTACCTATGCCCGATTTTTCTCAAGCCGAAATGCTCGCTCAGTTTCGCCCGGTGTTAAATGCCGAAGGTGTTGTTTTTCAGAAAAAACAGAACGTTTTTGCCAAAAAAGCAGAAAGCCGAGAGGTGGTCACCACTCAAACTGGCGATGGCCCAGAGACGGTGAACACAGCCGAAGTCGGCGATTACTTGGTGAAAAACCAGACCAAGGCCGCAGAAATGTATGTGGTGAAAGCCAGCAAATTCAAGGAGCGCTACCAGCGGCTCGAAGCGGCTGCGGATAAAAAGGAGGGTACGCGCGCCGAAGCCATCGCGAAGGAGGGCACGCCCGCCGAAGCCATCGCGAAGGAGGGTTTCGAGGAGTACCGCTCCATTGGGCGCGTGAAGGCGGTGGAACTGACTCCCGAACGTTGCGAAGCAATGAAACTACCCTCAGTTTTTCATTTTGAAGCCCCCTGGGGGGAAGCAATGGTGGCCAAAGCAGGTGATTTTATCGTCGCCCCGCCCGACGGAGCGGAGGTGTACCGCATCGCACGGAAAGAGTTTTTTGAGACATACGCGAGGGGGGAAGAGGTTTGAGGTATGAGTTACAGCGTGGTTACCTCATAACTCAAAAACCCCTGCCTCGTGTAGCGAATGGCACATCCCAACCATTTCTCCCACACGTTGTTTGTCCCGCAGTTTTGCAATGCCCTACGTTCGTGTGGGCCGCGAAACCAGCCGAACGGCTCAACCTCAACCTGCGTCCGATGTCTTCTGAACAACAACCGCTGCTTCCTTCCACCGACGACCCCACTGCCGAGTCGCGCAAAAAAGACCACATTGAACTGGCTTTCAAAAGCCGGGTGGATGCGGCTGTTCTGGACGGGCGATTTTACTACGAACCCCTGCTGGCTGCTCACCCGGAGCCGGGTAGTTGGCCGCCGTTCGATTTTCTCGGCCACCGCTTGCGCACCCCGATGTGGGTATCGTCCATGACTGGCGGCACTGCGCTGGCGGGTACCATCAACCACAACCTCGCCCGCCTCTGTGCCGAGTTCGGCATGGGCATGGGCCTCGGCTCCTGCCGCCAACTGCTCCACAACCGCGAGCATCTGCCCGATTTCGATGTGCGCAACACGCTTGGCCCCGGCCTGCCGCTTTACGCCAACCTCGGCGTGGCGCAGGTGGAGCACCTGCTGGAACAAGGTGAAGCGGCGGAGCGCATCCCCGCCCTGCTCGCCATGCTTCGCGCCGACGGTCTCATCGTACACGTCAACCCGCTGCAAGAAGCGATGCAGCCCGAGGGTGACCACTTCCGCCAACCTGCGCTGGCGACGGTGGAAGCGTTGACGCAACTGCTTGACATCAAAATCATTGTGAAAGAGGTAGGGCAGGGCATGGGGCCAGCCAGCCTCCGGGCGCTGCTGCAATTGCCGCTGGAGGCCGTTGAGTTTGCCGCCGCTGGAGGCACCAATTTTGCTAAACTCGAACTGCTGCGCAGCGACTCCGCCAAGCAGGGCATTTTTGAAAAAATCGCCGCTGTCGGCCATTCTGCTGCCGAAATGTTGGACTTCGCCAACCAAGCCTGTGCCGATTTGGGCAACCGCTGCCGGGTGCGCCACCTCATCATTTCGGGAGGCGTGGATGATTTTCTCGACGGGTATTTTTTGCTAAAAAAATCCGCGCTGCCCGCTGTGTATGGCCAAGCCTCCGCTTTTTTGCGCCATGCGCGGGGCGAGTATGCCGACCTCCAGGCCTACGCCACCGCTCAGGTACGCGGGCTGGAATTGGCTGAGGCGTTTTTGCAGGTGCGCTAATTCTACTTTGTCAGATTAATAGGACTTTCGCACAACCCCGGAGGGGTTGAACGTGAATAGACCCGGATGCAATCCGGGTTTTATGAATGAATGCGGAAGCAACCCTGAAAGGGTTGAACTTAGATTGATTTTCACCTAAAGTCTTCACGTTCAACCCTTTCAGGGTTGCATTAAACGTACAACACTTTCCCCCGGATTGCATCCGGGGATATTCACGTTCAACCCTTTCAGGGTTTTGCGAAAGCACTATTAATCTGATAAAGTAGAACTCAGTTATGCCACGCGCTCCACCTCAGCGTGTGCGCCCAACCTCCAATCCGACATTTCTGGCGGGCAATCGACCCCGCTGAGCAGCAGCACGCCGGGCGTTTTTCCGACCTCCAAACTGCCCAGCGTGTCGTTGAAGCCGAGTGCTTCGGCACCATTGAGCGTGGCCCAGCGCAGCAGGTCGTGGAACGGCACGTAGCGCTGATAGCGGGCGATGGTTTTCATTTCTTCGAGGATGGAAAGTTGCCAGTTGGAGGTGAGGCTATCGGTGCCGAGCGCGACGCGGGCATGTGTGTTGAGGAAGCGACGGTAGTCAGGCAGCCGATTTTCGATGTAGAGGTTAGCATTGGGGCAAGAGGCCCAAAACACTTGGTCGCTCCAAGTGTGGGCGGCTTCGATTTCGGCCTCTGTGGTCAGCGTGTTGTGGACAAACAGGGTGCGGCACTGAGGGTTGAGGTGCTGCATGGCGTATTGGATGGAGGACTTTCCGGTGGCCTCGAAGGCTGCGAGCGAAATGCCGAACTTGCCGTAAAAATTGATAAAATCGCCCGTTTTGGATTCAAAAAGTTGATTTTCGGGCGGCGTCTCCTGATTGTGGATGCTGACTGTGATGTCCGATTTTGGATTGAACGCGTTGATCTGCTGGAATAAACCTTCGCTCACGGAGTACGGCGCGTGCGGCACCAGCGAGCGGGTGCTGCCCGCCGCCAAGTTCAATTTTTCAAAAACAGCCTTGCCATCCGACACGGTTTTTTTCGTCCCGGCGGCTTGCAAAAAATCGAACAATTCCACGAACGTGTAGTACCGCAATCGGCCTTGGGCTTTAGTAGCGAAGGTGTCGGGCGCGTTGGAAATATCGCCTACCGCCACGATGCCTCCGGCGAGCATCTCGGCTTCGGCCTGTTGGATGGCTTCGGTGATGACTTCGGCAGCGGCGTTGCGCTGGGTGACTACGCCCGTGATGAACGG
>JAYSUY010000917.1:0-9010 GCA_043718855.1 Saprospiraceae bacterium
GCCTCAAAAGTCAGATCCACCAAAGGTCTCATCCTTCATGTATTCGGTGCTGTCGCAGCAGCAGCCCTACATTGGCTTTTTTAACCCATTATTCGCATAAGGACGAAATAATGCCCAGTGTGCAGTGTTCCATAGAGATTGATGCCCCAGTCGACTCTGTGTATGCCTATCTGGGAAATTCAGCCAATGCCGCGCAGTGGTCCGTATGGGTGGATCACATCACGCCCCTCAACGCGGATGTAGTACCCGATGGAAAGGCCGGATCATTGCGCCGGTGCTTTCAAAATGCAGATGAGCAAGGCCTTCGCTGGGATGAAGAAATATTGATTGCAGAGCACGGGCATCGGCGGCGGCTCTCCATTTTCGGCCTCGTTGACTTCCCGATGGAGGCTACAGGCTTAGCAACGGAACAGCGTTACCTGAGCTTGCCGGGCAACAGAACCGCACTGACTTTTACCGTATTCTATCTCAACCCGCCTACCCCTTGGGATTATACCAAAACCCTGCTGGGCGCTTGGCTGATCCGCGATATTTTTCAGGACAACATGCTGAATATCAAGAAGAAAATAGAACAATGAATATCTACCACCTCTTTGAATCGGCAGCCAGTCGCTGGCCTGAGCAGGTGGCCATTGTGGATGGCGAGCGCACCACCACCTATCAGGAATTAGACACAGCCATCCGACAAACTGCCGCGCAAATGAAGGCTCTCGGCATTCGACCCGGCGACCGGGTGCTGGTGTTCATCCCGATGGGGATCGACCTGTATCGCATCGTGCTGGCCCTGTATCGGATAGGGGCGGTAGCCGTTTTTCTGGACGAATGGGTAAGTTGGAAGCGGATGGAACTCTGCGCCGATCTGGCCAACTGTCGCGGATTCACTGGCATCTGGAAGGCGCGGGTTTTGTCCTATTTTTCTATGACTTTGTGGCAAATTCCGGTTAAAATCAATCCCGATGATTACCAAAAATATGCAGCAGAAGAGTCGGCTGCCACAGCAGTAGAAGCCGATCAGCCCGCCTTGATCACCTTCACCACAGGTAGCACTGGCACACCCAAAGCAGCACTGCGCAGCCATGCTTTTCTGCGGAAGCAATTTGAAGTGCTGCGCGAAGAAATGGATGTCCAGCCCGGCGACGTGGACATGACCGTGCTGCCCATCGTGCTGCTCATCAACCTCGGCGTGGGTGCCACCTCCATCATTGCTCGATTCAAAGCCTCAAAACCCGATGCATTCGATCCGGCTCAAGTCGTGCAACAGATACAGCAGCAGCATGTGCTGCGCATTACCGCTTCGCCGTTTTTTGTGCGTCGGTTGGCCGAGCACTGCTTGAAAAACAACACGTCCATGCCGAGCCTGAAAAAAGTGCTGACCGGAGGTGCGCCCGTATTTCCCGCAGAAGCCCGTTTGTTCTGTCGGGCTTTCCCGGCAGCAGACATCCGGGTGGCCTACGGCTCTACCGAGGCAGAACCCATCAGCGTGATCTCCGCATTTGACTTGGAGGCTGTGGAGGCTGGCGGACTGGCAGGGCTGCCAGTCGGCAATGTCCATCATGCAGCAGAGGTAAAAATCATTCCCATCACCGACGAGCCGATAGCCCTGCGGCCAGGAGAAGCCCTGCTCGAGTGCCCGCCCGGTGAAATCGGTGAAATCGTGGTGGCTGGCCCGCATGTACTGTCGGCTTACTGGAACAGCCCGGAGGCTTTGCGCAGGAATAAAATATACGCGTCCAATGGAAAAATCTGGCACCGCACAGGCGACAGCGGTTACTTGGACCATGCAGGGGGCTTGTACCTAACGGGGCGTTGTACTTCCCTGTTTTTTCACGAAGGCCACCTGATCTGCCCGTTTCTCTATGAAAATTGGCTACAGGAACAGCCCGGAGTCACCCTCGGCACCATCATAAAAAGGCAAGAACGGGTGTATTTAGTCGTCGAACTCAGCGATCCGGCGCAAGAACCTGTACTGCGCCGAGCAGCAAAACTGCTGCCTGTGCCAGCACTCGAATGCTCGGTGATGAAGAAAATACCACGCGACCCCAGACACCATTCAAAGATTGATTATGCGGCCTTGTGGCCTTAAAAAATGAGCCGCCGGATATCCTCCGGCGGCTCTTGCATTTGGTTGGTGGGGATTGGCGCTACACGCTACTTGATCACTTGCACCTTGTTCACACTCAGCATTTTACCGCCAGCCACCACTTGTGCAATGTACAAGCCAGCGGGCAAGTGACCCAGATCAAATTGGATACTCGTTTCGTTCGCGCCGCTGCTGCGACTGGCGACTTCGCGGCCCATGCTGTCCATGATTTTTACGGTGACCGATTGGGCAGAGATCGCATCGTCCAACTTGAGGGTGATGATACCCGTAGTTGGGTTAGGTGAAATGCTCGTGCTACCCACTGCCAGCGCCTCGTTGGTAGGTACGCTGCCCGTCCATTTCAGGATGTAGTTGCGGTTCCATTCCGCTCCATTAATGATCACAATATCGGCTTTTTTGGAAGAAAAACCGACTGCGTAGCCCACCGTCGGGCTGAGGAATTTAGCTCCGCGCAGGTAGAACGAATCGATCAGTGTCGGCCCCCAGTTGCCTGCCGCAAGGCCAGCCGTGTTGAGCGCGATGTAAGGTTCCTTGGTGTCCGTACTGAGCCAAGAACCTGCGAAATAGTGGTTGGGCGCACCAGGCACAGCGGCCAATATGCCGACTTCGCCCATCGGGACAGAAGCGAGCGGAGTCCAGGTTTGTCCACCGTCAGCGGTTTGGCGGAGTTTCGTATAGTTGAGGCCGGAGGTAGCCGCTACGCCGTTGAGCGAGTCGGTGAAAGCGATGGTCTCGACGTTTTCGCTGGGCGTGGTGGCCTGTGCGATGGTCCAGTGCAAGCCCCGGTCGAGCGTGCGCATCACGCGGCCCTTAGTCGTGCCAATCCAGACACGATCGCCGACTTGGGCATTGTGGTTGGTGGCTGTTGACATGACATGGAATTCGTCGGAAAGCAGCGTGGGGATGTTGGCGGCTGGCACGGCCGTCCAAGTATCGCCGCCGTTGGCGGTGGTGGCCATGAGTGTGCGGTTGACGACGAGGCCATTTTTAGCATCAAAAAAATGGATGAACACGCCGCCCGCCAAGCCGGGTGGGGTAATGTTTTTCCAAGTGAGGCCGCCGTCGGTGGTTTTGAAAGTTGGGCGGAGATCCCCAGCAGTAAACCGGTTCGTGGTGAAAATAGCGGTGTTGGCATCAAGGCCCACGATGTCGAAAGCGAAGCGGCCAAGGGCTTGGGTCACAGTGCGGTAATCCCAAGTGAGGCCGCCGTCAATGGTGCGCAGCACAACGGGGCGGGCTTTGGCAGGTGTTGGCCCAGAGAATCCCATCATCGAGTCGCCCACCGCCCACATCACATTGGGGCTGACGACGGAGATGGACCAGAAATCAAAGTTGGCGGGCAGGAGACCAACGGAGACAGGAGTCCATTTTTGAGCGGAGAGGGTGGAGAGGGCGCAGCAGAGGAGCAGTCCGCTGAGGCTTACGCCTACGCTCCCGCCTACGCCGAGGCTTCGGCGGGTAAAGAGGCTTCGAAGGGTGAAGAAGAGAACGTGTTTTTTCATGGTGCATGAATTTTATGTGTGAGTGAGAAAGCAGGTTTTCTAAAGGGTGTGCAGTCGTTTGTGAAGGTACTGGTCTAACATGGGGCGATGATACAACAATAGTTTATCCTGACAGTCAATGACTTATCAGCGCATTAGGCAGTTGATGTTGATCATGGGCTGCAACAAGAAGGAGTTCGTGCCCAAATCTTTCATGCGGCGGATGCCGAAACCGAGCATCACGTTGTGGCTGATGCGCCAGTCGCCGCCGATGGTGGTGACCAAGAATTTTTGCTCCAAGGTCAGGCCCGGCGCCTCGCTCAGCGGGTAGGCCTCTTGGTCGTAGAAGGTCTCCACAAAAAAGTTGTAGCGGTGGTTGCCGTATCGAAAGTTGGCGCCCACCGACATCTGCTGCCCGATGGTATCGACGAGCGGGGAGGCTTTTTTCGCGTAGCGGAGCATCCCGGAAAGCATGACATGGCGGCCCAGCCCCACTCCTCCGCTCACCCAGACACCGTAGCCTTGCTTGTCCAATTTGAGGCTGTTCTGGGTGACAAATGAAACCGTGTCCACTTGGCCTGGTACGGTGGCGCTTTCGTAAGTTTTGGCGATGACGGTCTTGACCTGCGCGTAGCTGAGCAGGCGGCCAAAAGCGAGGTCCAAGAACGAGGCGTTCCAGTGCTGGCTGACGTACTGCTCTCTCGCTTCCACGAGTTGCTGGCTTTGCTCTCGCTCGGCTTGGCGGATGTTGTAGAGGCTGGTTTCGATGGTGTCTGACAGGGCAGCGTACTGGTACTTGAAATCTTTGTCGCGCTTGTTGAGCCGGTGTCGCTGGCCGTACTGGGCACCCACCACTTTCAGCAGCGAGTCTTTTTTGATCTTGCTGGATTGCTCCACTGCTTTCAAAAATTTGGGATCGTTCAGCGGGTCGTGCTGTCGGTAGAGGTTGATCTTGGCAGCCCATGCCAGCCAGTTTTTACTGCTGGAGCCGTTGGTGCCCGCGCTCAGACTCAGGGTGCTGAGGGTGCGCACAAGGGGCGAAGCGCAGCGGTACTTGGCGGCGGCGGCCCGGTCGAAGAAGATCATCCAGACGGGCTGCACCTCGATGCCGAGGCCGGGGCTGAGGGTATAACCTGCCTGTCCGTTGGTGAGGCTCCAGTCCACTTTTACGTCGTGGAGCGAAGCATACCGCTCAATGCGCGAGGGCGTATTGGCATTGAGCATGTTGAAGGCTGGCGAACTGGGGATGGAGAATTCGGTGGCTTTTGCGGCGCGGCTGGAGGGGGCAGCGGGGTCGTCTTGGGCCAGCAGAATGTGGCTGGCAAGGAGAAAGGCGAGGGATAGTTTGTAGTGCATGGCGTTGATTGTCAGTGTGATGACTTTGTTCGCCGATGCCTTAAGAGGTGCCCTGTGGGTGGGGTGTTTTTGAAATAAAAAACGGGAACGCCTGGTGGTGGGGGCGTTCCCGTTGGGTGGGATATATTGCAATGGCTCAATGCTGGAACGAACAGTTAATCATACAGCCTACATGTGCACCTAGGGCATTTGCTTGACAAACAGCGCGGTCTCGGCTGCTCGAGGTTCTGTTTTTCGAGCATTTGTCCATCTCGCTGTTAAAGGTGCCGCTACAGCCTTTAAAACACTTTTCGAGTGGAGAATCGCCAGAGTTGGGCGAATCATTCGCCTTCGCTGCCGAAGGCGCACCGGATGGTCGGAAAGTCAGCAGCCACGTCTCCACGCTTTCGACATTCTTTTTTAGTGCCGAAAAAGTAGCATCAGGGGCATCGTCTTTGATCTGACTGCCCGCCTCAAAGGTTGTGACCGCCGAAAGCACTTTTTGCCTGTCTGTCGCGGAAAGCGCGGGAGAGGCTTGAATGTCGCCCACATTCGGCAGGGCGCTCAACATTTCGGTGCAATGCTCGCGGAATGCTTTTACCTTATCCTTCAAGGTGCCGTTCTGAGCGGAAAGCGAGTTTAAGGCAAAAAGCACACATAAAAGGGCCAGTGCCCCAGTTTTGAGGGCTGTCGGGAAATGGAAATTTTTCATGGCAAAAAAATGGTTGGTGATTGCGCCTACTCTATTCCGGGCTTTTCGGCTGCCGCCCGGTTTTTCGGGATGTTTTTCAGTCCTCTCTGCCGCCCTCAGCGGTGTTGTTGTTTTCGTCAGATTCTTTGACTTGCTTCTGAAAATCCGCTTTCACATCCCACCTGCGGACACCGAATTCCGGCGATACTACTTTAAGTTCCACACTTTGGCCTGCCGGAATGGCAGGTGTGGCGATGTTGATGGTCTCTTGCCTCCCGCCACTATAGTAGTAGGTGAACAGGGCAGTGGAACTGCGGGCTTCCCCATCGCCCGTGTTTTTGATGGAAAAATAACGAAATGCCCCTTCTTGCCGGAGTATCAGGCTGCCAGGAGCGTCTACTACGAGGGTCAGGTCTGGCACATTGACCGTCCGGTTCGTGGTGTTGTTGTTCTCGTTGGATTCGTTGATCTTTTGGTTCACATCCACTTTTACGACCACCACAATCGGTGCCGATAGTAGGTTGGCGGGGATCGAAAAACGTTTTTCAAAAGGGTCTTCCGCGCCGAGTTCTGGGACGGAGAAAGTTTTGGTGGTGCCGCCAAACGTGATAGAAGCCGTCGTAGGAGCGCATTTACGTGCCTGATCGGTGGTGAGGTTTTCGATTTGGACGACCAGTTCGCCACCCGATTTTGTGATGGAAGTGCATTTGAGGTCGGGCAGTATGACTGGGCTTTGAGAAAAGAGTTGACCAAACGCCCCGAAGAGCAGACCAAGGAGACAAGTGATAGATTTCATAATCGAAAATTTTGTTGAAATACCGAAATGAAGATTGGCTTAAAGAGGAAAGGCTTTTCGGCTGCCGCCCTGTTTTTCGGGATGTTTTTCAACCCTCTATCCTGCCCTCTGCGAAGTTGTTGTTTTCGTCAGACTCCTTCACCGTGTCTCTGACATCCAATTCCACGTCGTACCGGCAATCCCCATGCGTACCTGTGGTGGGACTGGAGCAGGTTTTGGGCGAAACCTTCAGTTCGATTGTGCGGCCTGCTGCGACAGCGGGCGTTGGCACACTGATCGTCTGTTTTTTGTTGTCAGACAGGTAGTAGGTGAAGGTGGCTATGGAGGCCGGGGCATCGGTGTTTCCAACGTTTTTGACAGAGAAATACAGGAAGTTGTCGTCAGTCCGAACCTTGAGATCGGTACCTTCTCCGCCAAACAAAACTGGTTCTAGGTCCGAGCAGGCGCAGCCGGGGGGCTTGTACTTGTTGCGTTGGGCCGCTGCTGGAACGACCGCCAAAATGACGAGCAGTAGTGCGAACTGAATTGCTTTTTTCATGGATGAAAATGATGATGATGAAGTGAGTGATGGTGATTTTGCTTTCGACCGTAGTCTGCTTCTTCGTTCTGGTTTTGAGAAACAAGTACCCTGAGCCGCCCGTATTTTTTTAAAAAGCGGCTGCCGAAAACCATTCTCGGCAGCCGCTGGCTGGGTTCTCGCTCAGTCAAAGTGAGCAAGTCTGGCACATTGATCACATTTTTACCCGCCGAAGCCAAAGTGTAGGCGGGGACTCATTGACCACATTTCCCCTTATTTCACCAACTGCACCTTGTTGGCACTCACCATTTTGCCGTCGGCCACTACCTGTGCGACGTACACGCCCGCTGGCAACTGGCTCAGGTCAAACTGGAGGCTGCTTTCGCCCGCTGCGTTGCGGCTGGCTACTTCTCGGCCCGTGCTGTCGAGGATTTTCACCACCACAGATTTAGCCGATGCGGTGTTGCTCAGGCCGATGGTCACTTGGCCCGACGTGGGGTTGGGGCTGACGGTGGCGGTCACTGCAGCAGATTTTTCGGCGGGCTGCTGGCGGTCGGCGGCAGCGAGACCCAGCGCGGCTTCGATGCGGGCCAAGCGGTCTTTCAACTCTGTATTCTGCGCTTCGAGGGCCGCGATGCGGGTCTCTTTTTCCTCGATGACCTCGTGCTGCTCTTTGAGGGCTTCCACCAGCACTGGGATCACGCCGATGTAGTTCACCGACATCATGCCTTCGCTGTCTTCTTTCACGAGTTCGGGCATCACAGCCTGCATTTCCTGAGCGATGAAGCCCACTTGTTTGCCCGCTTTGTAATCGGCGGGTATCTGCTCGGCGGCGAAGTCGTAGGAGGTGCCGCGCATGGCGAGCACTTTGTCTAATGCGCTTTCAACGGTGCGGATACCGGTTTTGTAGCGGCGGTCGGAGTTGGTGAAGAGGTTGAAGCAGCGCAGGTCGCCGGCGACGTGGAGTTTGGCAGTAGGAGTGCCGACACCGATGCCGACAGAGCCTCCGCCGTTCACCATGAAAAGATTGCCGGTGGAGTTGTTTTGCAGGTGGAGACTCTGGCCGACCACATCAATCTCGTTGCCGTCCAGCAGCATACTGCCCGTATTGGAGGTGATTTTCACCGTAGCTGTAACGCCATCGTTTTCGGAGCCTTCGACGTGCAGTTCTGCACTTGGTGCGCCCGTGCCGATGCCGACTTTGCGGCCAAAACCCTGGATGATGGTGTTGCCCGTGTTGGAGCCGAGGAAAAGGTTGGCGTTGCTCGCCATGATGTCCACCGCTGAGCCGTCGGTGCGCAGGTCAATGGTTTTGGCGGTGCTGGCGGTGCTGCTGCCGAGGCGGATGCGGTCGCCGACGACGTGCATCTTGACCGCCGGAGCGTTGGTGCCCACGCCCACGCGCCCGCTCAGTTCCTGGATGATGGTGTTGCCCGTGTTGGAGCCGATCTGGAGGCTGGCGTTGTTGGCCGTGATGTCGGCCTGAGCGCCATCTACCCGCATATCGATGGTTTTTGCGGTGCTGAGCAGGCTGTTGCCGAGGCGGATGCGGTCGCCGACGACGTGGAGTTTGAAAGCCGGAATGCCGGTATTGCCGATGCCGATGCCGACTTTGCCGGAGTTGGTGTTGTTGATGTTGGTGCCGTTGATCAGCCACTGTGCGTCAGCGTTGAGGGTGAACAGGCAGAGGAGCGTGAGGGTGAGGGTGGAGGAAAAGATGGTGGATTTCATTGTCGTGAAATGTTGAAAAAGGTGAAAAGTGAAAGGTGTGTTTGGGCGGCTGTTGGTGTGGCGAAAGCCATTTTTCAGCCGCTTGATGACACAAAGGTGGCGGCAGCACACAGGGCTGGGCAATTTCACTTTTCGGGCTTTTTTGCTGCACAAAGGGGGGCGGCGAGCGGCTTTAATCTTGTCTAAATGAAATTTTTTCTATTGATTGTCAGCACCTTATGTTCAAAATAGGGATTTCACTTTTGGGCGATTTTTGTGGAAAGCAGGTTGGTGGAGGGAGAAAAAAAGTTGAATTTGCACTGCTCTCCCCCGCGTCAACCCCACCCCTGCCCCCATGTCAACCCCACCCCCGACCCCT